>NZ_SMSC01000025.1:0-81615 GCF_004359955.1 Candidatus Thiosymbion oneisti | reverse complement strand
GCACAGAGAATTGGCCTGCGCTCTTCTCTGTGTCCTCTGTGTCCTCTGTGGTTTAAACTTCACAGACTGGCAGCTGATGCCACCGTTTTTGCGATACCCTCGACTGGGAGAGGGAGTAAAGTCCTCGGATCACGACCTTGGCTCCTTGGACGAGGGGCCTTTCTCGTCCGTGGTCTCCTGCTGGGTCGATACATAGCGCGCCAGAGAGTCGATGTTCGGATAGTCATACACCAGCGCCGCGGGCAGCGGTTGCCCCAGCCACTTGCTGAGTTCACCCGACAAACTCGCTGCCGTCACCGAATCGATACCATAATGAACGAAGCGATGCCGGGTATTGATTCGATCCGGCGGAATATTGGTGAGCTGACTGATCCTGTTGAGTAACCAGTCTTTGACGGTTTTGACTTCGATTTGCCTACGCTCTCCAGGATACCGGCCATAAATTGTCCCCGACAGGCGCGGCGCTGCACCTTGCCGCTGGAGGTCTTGGGGAGACGTCCGGGTTTCAGCAGCAAGATGGCGTGGACAAGGATCTCGTAGCGTTCGAGTATGACCCGGTGGATGGCCTCGAATACTTCCCTGGTATTCAGTTTCCGCAACCAGGCCCGTTGCACCTCCTGCACGACAACCAGGCGTTCCTCGCCTGCTTGCTCCACGGAGAATGCGGCCCCGCCGTTGGCAGTTTAGAATGATAATCGTTCGTATTAGAGATTTCAACCTCTCCTTTCCGCCCCCTCGTAGCGGCAGCAAGAACCGGGGCGATGTTCGAGGGAAGGAGGCAAAGGAACTAGCCATCAAGTTTTTCGTGTCCAAACAGCATCCTGTTCGATTACGATTTGGATTTCGATTTGGGGTTGAGGAACGAAGCCCGGCACGGATAAGTTGAGCTTCGTTCCTCGATCCAGCCCATACCATGCTCGTTCGAATGAGCGCTCCGCGCCCGATAGGTGGATGCCGTTCTCCGTTTGACGACCGTAACGATAAAAAATTTTTATGTGTGACCATAAAAACTTTTTGGTTTCGCCGCGAATAATTGCCATTCATAATTATATTTGCATTTAGTAATATCCGAGGAGCTTGGCAACATGATCACGAACAACCCCTTCCCCGAGCTTTCGGCGCTTATACCCGCCTTTGTAATGCAGGCGTACGTCGTGGCTATGTTCCTCCTGGTCATAGCCGGCACTGTGCTTGACATGATTCACAAGAAAAGCGCGCAATATTTTTTCGAGAATACGCAAAAAGCGAAGAAAAGCGCAAAGCGTACCGTAAGCGGGGCAGAAAAGACGTCGCTGTTGTTGAAAACTATTACCAGCGAAGTTCTGACTTCTGCTGAGCTTGCAAATCCCAGGCGCAGGATTTCCCACCTTTTTACCATGTACGGCTTTATCACATTTATCGTTACTACGGTCATTCTGGTTTTCGCCTATCCCACCCCCGCTGATCAAGCACCAACGATCCTCCCCCTGCTTTGGCACCTTGGCGCATTGATGCTTTGCTTTGGTGGTTACTGGTTCTGGTTCTTCATCCGGGTCGATGTCTCGTCCGAAGGCCATCCTTGGTATCGCCTGGTGCGTGCAGACCTCTTCATTGTCTCACTGCTTGCGACTGCAACATTCGCCTTGATCTGGTCCGCATTTCAGGCCATGGGTGCGTCCGGATTGAGTATCTTCTTCTTTGCTTTGTTCATCCTTTCCAGCACCGTGCTGTTCGGCACCGTCTTGTGGTCCAAGTTCGCGCACATGTTCTTCAAGCCCGCGGCTGCTTATCAAAAGCGGTTAACCAAAGCGGATGGCTCGAGAGAGAATCTGCCGGAGCTCGCCGACAGAGCAAACCCGGCTGACAGAGACAGGCACTCCATGGAGTTGCTGAAGGACGCGCCACTCCATATGGGGCTTGGTATCGAGCGAGAAGCTCCACGCCATTACTGAAATGACGGTAACCGATCAACCAAAGTAAGGGGAATGCTATGCCCACCTTTGTATACATGACTCGTTGCGATGGCTGTGGAATGTGCGTCGACATTTGCCCTTCGGACATCATGCACATCGATACGACCGTCCGACGCGCCTACAACATCGAGCCCAACATGTGCTGGGAGTGCTACTCGTGTGTAAAGGCCTGTCCCCATCATGCGATCGATGTTCGCGGATACGCGGATTTCGCCCCGCTTGGACACAGTCTTCGAGTAATCCGCGAAGAAGAAAAAGGCACGATCGCGTGGCGGATAAAGTTTCGAAATGGGACAGAGAAGAATTTCCTGTCTCCAATTACCACCAAGCCTTGGGGTCAGGAGATACCCAAGCTTGCCGATCAGCCGGAACCCTCACCGGAAATGCGTGATAGTCAGCTCTTGTTCAACGAGCCCAAATATATACGCCTGGACGACGGTGATTTACACACATTGGAGTCCAATGGCCTGAAAATGAAAGAAGGGGTGTACTACTGATGGCCTTCAAAACAATCGTTGAAGACGGCATCGATGTCTTGGTCGTTGGTGCGGGTTTGGGCGGTACCGGTGCTGCCTTCGAGGCCCGGTATTGGGGTAAAAACAAGAAGATCGTCATCGCCGAGAAAGCCAATATCGATCGTTCCGGTGCGGTCGCCCAGGGCCTTTATGCGATCAACTGCTACATGGGCACACGCTGGGGTGAGAACAACCCGGAAGACCATGTACGCTACGCGCGTATCGACCTGATGGGTATGGTGCGCGAAGACCTGCTGTTCGATATGGCTCGTCACGTAGACTCTACTGTTCATCAGTTCGAAGAATGGGGTTTGCCCCTGATGCGTAACCCAAAGACGGGTGCTTATCAGCGTGAAGGACGATGGCAGATCATGATTCACGGTGAATCATACAAGCCGATCGTAGCCGAGGCTGCCAAGAAATCAGCGGACAAGGTCTATAACCGCGTGTGTGTTACTCACCTGCTGCTGGATGAGGCCAAGGAGAATCGAATCGCCGGCGCTGTTGGTTTTAACGTTCGCACCGGCAACTACCATGTCTTCAAATCCAAGACAGTCGTTGTTGGCGCCGGCGGCGCCTCGAATATCTTCAAGCCCCGTTCCGTCGGTGAAGGTGCTGGTCGTGTCTGGTATGCGCCCTGGTCTTCCGGTTCGGCTTATGGACTGCTAATCAATGCCGGCGCGAAGATGACCCAAATGGAAAACCGTATCGTGCTTGCACGTTTCAAGGACGGTTATGGTCCGGTTGGTGCATACTTCCTGCACCTTAAGACCTACACGCAAAACGGGCTTGGCGAGGAGTATGAATCCAAATGGTTCCCGGAACTACAGAAAATAGTAGGTAAAGAATATCTGGATCCAGAAGCTTCGCACAGAACCCATAGACCAATCCCGACCTGTTTACGTAACCATGCATTTATCAGTGAGGTCAATGCCGGTCGTGGTCCTATCCACATGGTTACCATGGAAGCATTCCAGGATCCGCACCTCGAAGAGGTGGGTTGGGAGAACTTCCTGGGTATGACCGTCGGTCAGGCTGTACTGTGGGCAGCGACCGATGTCGACCCCAAGCATCAGAACCCGGAACTGACCACCTCCGAGCCTTACGTCATGGGTTCACACGCAACCGGTTGCGGTGCATGGTGCTCCGGACCGGAGGATGTATCCCCTCCCGAGTATTTTTGGGGCTATAACCGCATGATGACGGTCGAGGGTCTGTTTGGCGCCGGTGACGCGGTTGGTGGTACGCCACACGCCTTCTCATCCGGGTCATTTACTGAAGGTCGTCTGTCAGCAAAAGCGGCCTGCAAGTATATCGACGACGGCAAAGCAGAAGGTATCGTCGTATCCGACAAGCAGATCGATGACCGTAAGTCCGAGATCTATAAACCCTTGGAGCAGTACAAGGTGTATCGGAATGAGATCACAGCCGGCACGGTCAATCCGAACTACATCAACCCGCGGCAGGGCCTCGACCGGCTGCAGAAGCTGATGGACGAGTATGGTGGCGGCGTGACCGTCAACTACATGACCAACGAGAAGCTGCTGAATATCGGTCTCAAAAAACTGAAGATCCTGGAAGAAGACCTGGAAAAAGTCGCAGCGGAAAACATACACGAGCTGCTGCGTGCCTGGGAGTTGAAGCACCGTCACCGTACTTCCGAGTGTGTCATGCAGCATACGCTATTCCGCAAGGAAACCCGCTGGCCCGGCTACTACTATCGTGGTGACGCCCTCAAGCTGGATGATGAGAACTGGCATGTGTTGACAGTTTCTCGTCGTGATCCTAAGACAGGTGAGTACGCCATGGAGAAGGCGCCTTGTTATCACCTAGTCGACAAAGACGAAGAGAGTAGCGCGCAAACAGCTACGTAGCGTAACTTCTTTTTTCCTTTAAAAGATCAACATGGAATATGTTGATCTTTTTTTATTGCTGTCCTGCAATACCGAACGCTTGCTGTAGCGATGATGTCAACAACGAGGAAAGCGATTGATGGTGAATAGGCGATGAACATAACGGAACACACGGATGAAGAGATCCTGGCGATTGCCAACCCGATGTGGGATGATCTTGTTAGATACTCTAATAAAGGCGACTACGGAAAGTTCATACGGAAATTTTCGTATTCGCTGCTTCTTGGCCTCAATGAGGTTGAAGTGGGGAATCAGTTTGCAAAAAGCGAGCTGACGAGAAATTTGTCCGAAGAAAGAGACTATCTCGGTATCATCCGTCGTGGCGAGCACGTGACGGTTCTTTATCGGCAAAGAAGTACCAAGAAAGAAGGTGAATGGCTCGGAAGACTAGTGCTGGGCTATGAAAATAGAGAGGTGAAGATTTTCAGCGCCTCCATTTTCTAAACATCGCTTCTCGCAAAGTTATGAAAGAGACCATAAAGAATAATAAGTTTGTCGAGCTAACGTACAAGGTCATCGACAAAAAATCGGGCAGTGTGCTCACCGTGGTCGAGTTTCCCTTGGGTTATGTCCATGGCGCCAATACACTCCTGTCGCCTCGAGTCACAGAGGAGTTGGAAGGTAAATCGGTTGGTGATGTCATTCAGGTGCCTATCGACTGCGATCGGTTATACGGACCGCGAGACGAATCCTTGGTTTTCACGGACTACATCGAAAATGTTCCCGAGGAATATCGAGAGATCGGCACGACGATTGTGATGGAAAACGAAAAGGGCGAAACCAGAGATTTCGTTGTAACCAGAGTAGATGAAAAAACATTGACAGTTGATGGCAATAATCCGCTTTGCGGTCGAGCGGTCGTTTTTTTGCTCGAGATATTGACTGTTCGCGATGCAACCGATGAGGAGATTGAAGCAGGCGGGAAGATCGACGCTGATCCGGAAATCGAGGAGATTCTCAGAAAGCAACGATAAACAAAGTGGGTGTCCTTTTATTGACTATAGTAACCACTGCTTGTACTCCTTGTGCTAGAGCCATTTGAAAAATAACTACTATATTGCTCTTCTAACTCATCAAACACATAGTTGCATTTCTCTTCATAGCTAAGCCCGTGTAGGGCGGGATAGCGCAGCGTATCCCGCCTTCCGTGATCATTCGAGCTTATCTGCTTGCACTTCCATCGAAGCTGCCCAATCGATCGGAGCGATGCCTGCCGCCACAGATCGGCGAAAGCTGCTGTCAGGCCAGTCGGCTGCGCACCGGACATGGCCATATTTGACCGGATTAGAGTGAATATAATCGACAGGCCGGGCAAAATCAGTTTCATCCCGAATGGCGTGCTCCCAGAACCGGCGTTGCCAAATTCCCCGTTCGCCTTTGCTCAAGCGCCTGGATGAGGGTAGGGAACATGACGCATAGCGATGCTCAATTAGTGATAGTCAACGATTTCAACGTTTGGCGGGATAGCCAGCGGACCACTCCAGAAGCACACTCGAAATTGGTTATTGATCCGAATGCTGTGCTGACCTGCACGATTTCCCACAAGAGCCTCTAATCTGTTTTCCACCGGCGGGATGACGACGGTTAGGCAGATAGGCCGTGAAAGCGACCCCATCGAAAGTTGAGGCCTGGCCCTTATCTGGTTAGCCTGGTTGGGTTCTATAGTTTTTTAATTTCTTCTATTGAGAAGTCGAAGTATATTTCACAATTTTATCTATTGATTCTCCATCTGTTTTCATGGCCTTTTGCCATTTCAATAACTCTTTTTCCTTTTCCTTCTTCTCCCCTTCTTTTTTTAATCTCTTCTTTCCAAATTTTTCTCCCAAGCTGAAGCCCTTCACCTCCCTTACCCTCCTTTAAACCTTCTTCTTTACCCTCATTCCTGATCCATGCCCATTTTATAAGGCCAAAATCAGCGTTAGCTTGCCTAGAGTTTCTTGAAGAAGATACCCGACTCGACAAAGGCTATATTTAAGGTTTCTTCCGCTGATGATTAAATGGTCAATCCCACTTCGATTTTAAAGAAATTTGCCCTTGAATAAAATGGTCGGTGAGGTCCTGATCTTCGTAGAAGGCGTCACATTCGCGCCAGGATGGTTATGGACCATATATAATAGCACAGACGGCGAGCTTGTAAATCGCCATTCAGGCTTCTCTGGATTGATGCCCGCCATGTTGGAAGAACCCAGAGCAACCAACTCGATATAGAGGGATCTTGTTGGCTTGATTCAATTACCATCCAGAAGTGTTCTGATGCCGATTTTATTCTCTCTACGGAGGAATCCTGGCGCATGATCAGATAAATGTCTTCCGCACTATTTACGGTGATTTTTTTTTGATTTGTTTGCTTAGTTTGACTTCCATTGCATTGCCTTGGTAGCTATATTTTTCTTTCTCGCCCTTCTCTTATTACGTCACCACCGGAAATCTCAGACGAACTTATACCAAGGAATTTTCCCTTCAATGAGAATTTGACTTTTTTTTTGGAAATGGCTGGTTTTGATGAAAAATGCTTCTCCATCTCTTTTTTTTAATACAAACAGACCCTCTCTTTTTAGCTTCTTCTAAGATTGCGGCAAAGTGTTGACGATAGCTTCTCCTAAAACTGTATTCTCTCATTATTCCTAACTCCAACAGCTGAATGCCTATCTTTTGTTAACAGCAGCAGCAATCCTTTATCAATGTGAGCAAGGGTGTACTTGTTTGTTGAGCACATTTGGTTAGATATACATCCTTAGCATATATATTGGAGTGCATATGATATCTCAATTTAGTTTGCGCAAGTGGAACATCTATAGGAATTTAATTGGTATTTCCCGATATGCTGCAAGCGCCAACTGCTTGATCAATGGTTATTTGTCCTCTTTTGGTATAGCTGAGAAATGCATTGTAGTTTCAGTGAACAGATATTGGCGAGCAAAGGTGAGCAACCTTCTGTTATTTCAATGATTTTTTATTTTGGTTCTTCCGTTGCCAATAGCAGCAATTAAAATGATGTATCAATCCCGTAATATTCATTGTCATGCATTCGACGAGGGGAACGGACAACCCAATCGGTCCTCACAGCGGACTTTACCCACTCAAACCTTATCACGCCGCTTGTTTGGCTACAAACACTGGCGTTCAGCAGTTTGGATGCCACGCAAGATACTTGGCCTGACGACGAGGTTGCGAGGTCGCGGGGCCTCGATGGATCCAGACTTATCCTTACGGGTAGTGGTAAACTTATAAGTGAAAAAGTAGAGCGATTCATCTTTTTGATCCCCTCTCCCCAACCCCTCTCCCGGCGAGAGAGGGGACATAGTAGCCAGTACCGCTGGTCATGTTATCACTTATACATTAGCCATTACCTCCTTACGTAACGCCCGGCCCGTCCAGTCGACCAGCTCCAAGTAGTCCTCGAAAGCAAAAGGCACCGCCCAGGGAGTCCGTGCCGTGGCATCAAAGGGCATCAGCGGGGCCTGAGGTAAGACTCGTGTCTCGGCCTCCGGTCGTAACCGCTCCCCGTCGAGTACTGTGTCAGGATCTTTAACGGTTGCAGTCTCCCGCGAGCTGGTTTCGGATCCAGTCCCCTCCGGCAAGCCGACGACGCGTTCCTGAATCGAGGTATAGTCCGAAGTCTCCGGCGTTTCCGCCAGCCCCGCCCGAACCGGATTGAGATCCACATAGGCCATTGCCGCCAGCAACGCTTGCTCATCGAGCAACGCCTGGCTCTTGAAGCGCCCCTCCCAGAAACGCCCCTTCACCCCATCCTCCGCATTGGCCCGGCGGGCGATGTGCTCGTTGAGGGTTCGCATGAACCAGGACAAATCGTGCAATCGCTCCCGGTAGACTTCGGCAAGTGCCTCGACCTCGGCGATCTCCGCTTGGGTCATCTCCGCCCGCGACTCCGAGAGATAACGTGTTACCAACAAGGGTCCGGTGAAGAGCGCCGTCCAGCGCTTTAGCACCTCTTCGATTGACCACTCCAAGGCCCGTTCCCGGTCGATACGCACCACAATGTGATAGTGGTTGCTCATCACCGCGTAGGCGGCCACATCAATGGCAAACAGGGCGGCAAGCTGCTGGATGCGCTCGACGATCCAACCGCGGCGGTGGTCGAAGTTCTGACCCGAGAACCGATCCTCGCCACACAGGAAGGCGCGGCGCACACAACGACAAACGCAATGATACCAGGGGGTGTCTTCAAGGGAGACAAGAGCAGAGCGAGGAGCGGTCATGGTCGGTTTCCTGCGATTTTGGTGTTCGGAAAAGAGCTTAGCTCGGGGCGAGAAAGATGCCAAACAAAGTGGGTGTCCTTTCATTCTTTAGATTTCGGTATTTGCAACCAACAAGAGAGATATCTGAAACGACCAAGACCCCCAGCCAAAACTTCAGATAAGCGATTGTTTCTTTGACGATATCTAGTTGTGACATGATTCTGATTCTGTGTTTTTACCATATTTTGGTTCATTGCACATTTGCCGCTAACGGCCATGCATCAGCCGACGCAAAAAGCAGAGCGAGGAACGAGCGGAGGGGAAAGGGATCAGGTCTTGACCTGTGCCTTCAAGGGTCACGGATCAAGACCTGACCCCATTTCCACATCAGGAAGGTTGTCCTCTTTGTACATAGTGTAGCGACGCGATAAATGTCCGAGTTCATGCGAATGTTAGCATGGTTTTAAATAGTATATGAAGCTCTGCCATGGCAAGATAGCGCCGTCTAAACTATATATTTTCTGATTCTTACTTTCGGTTATTAATCTAAATTTATTTGACATTGAGGAAACAATGTCAAATTCATAGTTAGCAGGATAGTTAACAATGAGGTCAGCCCCAATAACCGGAACTTTTGTTCCTTGCGTATCATTTAGTTTCTTATCGTATGTTTTTTCAATTACGGTTTTGTATTCTACATAGCTTTTTGCTGGCACTTTGACAGAATACTCTACGACCAGTCTGCCGTCAGAGTCTTGAATATCCACGTTCTTATTATTGGTTTTATCATTCGGGTCAAGTTTTACAATGACCTCCTTTTTATCAGATGAAATGCACTCCGCCTCAATAACCTCATACCTAGAATCACCCAAAGAGAATAACTCAAGAATTATTGGATCAATGACATCCTCTTGGCTTAAATTATGGATCTCATACCTGTTCGTCATTCTGCACAGGATCTTATCATCAACTTCTGAAAAATCATAAATCCATTTTGCATTTTTTCTCAGTATTTTGTTTTCAATTATTTCATGTTTGATAACTTCGAAAACGTCAGCAGGAATTATCGTTTTAAAAAGACTATCAAACACATTTATATTTATTGCATTGTGTAGTTCCTCCAATTCCTGCTCTTTCTTTTCCTGTTGATCTTTCTGAATCTTATTGGCTACAAAAACAGTTATAAAAACAGCAGCTGATAAACCATACAAAAAATTTGCAAGCAATGACAAAAACTGATGCCAAAGTGGATAGCTAATTTGTAGTGTTTTAATAATGTTTCCTTCTGAATTAAGAAAAGATATAGAGTTTAACTCAACACCAACCTGAGATAGAAAAATATCAAGAGAAAATGCTGCCACTGCAATGATGACAACTAAAATTAGGTAACCAATAAAATTCTTGTTTCCCATAGTTTTTTCGTATTTAATGCTAACTACAAGTAGACCTCAAAAGCGACGTAAGAAAATACGTCGAAAGTGAGGCCTAATCTGCTTGCCTGTTTGCAAGTACCTGTATCTATTGCCAGTATTTAGAACAAACCCGTCAGGTACTGACAAGGGAAACACCCCCGCCGCCGGAACGCAGACCAAGCCCCGCCTGCTCGACCAGGTCCGGGACAAAATCTGTTTTAAGCCCGCGTAGGTTGGGTAAGGCGCGCCCGTTGTGGCCGCGTCGGGCGCGATGATTGGCGCGCCGTCACCCGACGCAAGATGGCAGACTACGCCGTGTCGGGTAGCGGGCCGTTGGGTAGTAGCCACCCCGTCGGGTGGTGGCCGTCCCTGGCCTGACCCGACCTACGCAGGCTTGAATTAAGCAACGGACCTCGATGCGCGGTACTGGGTCCGAGTTTACGCAATTGTTAGGCGATTTTTTCATTTGTCGGAGAACGTAATTGAGCCTGGCCCCTTTTCCCCCATTCGTGTCCATTCGTGGTTCTTCGATGCGGTTCGTTGCCTGCCTGCCCCGTCCCTGGGGCAGTAGGCAGGCACTCACCGCATCCTACAACCTGGGCACCCGCAAGGGGTACCCCTGACAAAAATCGGCAGTGGCTCAGTTTGAAAATTTTATGCTTGGCCGCTCACTTTCCGGCTCATTTAACGCTACGACGCAATGGCGCCAAGACGCAAAGTTTCTTTGTTCTTTCTTGGCGTCTTGGCGTCCTTGCGTCATTGCGTTTTTTCGCAATTTCCGTTTTTTCGCGAACTGAGCCACTACCCAAAAATCTTTGCGTTCTTTGCGCCTTTGCGGTTCAAAACCCTTCCGCCTCCAATGTCACGTTTAATGCTGGCCTTGCAAGCCGTCGAGGGCGTTGCAGCCCTCTGAACGGCTCGGTGGACGCGAAACAGGCTCTAGTGAGCGCAATGCCATTAAGTTACGCCTCATCAGTCCGAGGCAAAGCCTCGCTAGGGTTTACTGGACCTTTTGCGCGCCGGATTCCTCGAGATAGGTCTTGGCGCGCAGCCCCAGATCGGCTGCTTTGACCTGGTATTGCCACCACTGGTTGGCCCAGAGCATGGCATTCTGCCAGTCTTCCTTGGCGGCGGCCTCTTCCGATTTCTTCTTTGCCCCCTCGGAGAATCCAAGCTGGTCGGTCGCGTCCTCGACCAGGGCCACGACGGTCGGGAAATCCTTGAAGTTGTGGCTGGTGATGTAGGCGACCACCTGATCGATGACCGCCTGGGTTTCCAGGTTGGTCTTGACCTGGGTCTCGTAGTCCTCCTTGGTGTAGAGGGTGCCCTCGACCAGCTTGACCGCAGTCGCCTGGTAACCCTTGGGTCTCACGAGCAGGTAGCCCTGCATCTCCAGGTGCAGCGCCGAGCAGAACTCGGTGCAATAGTAGGGGAATACACCGGCCTGATCGGCCACGAAGGTCGCGCTCGCGGTCTTGCCGGGCTCGATGGAGAGCTGCACGTTCTGGCCGTACAGGGTAAAGCCGTGCACCTCGTCCTGGGCCCGTTCCAGGTTGGTCAGGTGGATCTTGACCGTATCGCCCTCCTCCGCCTCGATGATCTCGGGCGTGATGTGGGAGCGGATGACGGTGCCCCAGACCTCCGTGGTGCACTTGCCCTCGGCGTCGCAGCTGCGCTCGGTCTTTTCGCGGCCGGCGCGGGTCTTGTAGGGCGAGCGCTGATCGGTGCGGCTGTCCCAGCCTGACTTGTAGCGCACCGCCGGCTTCAGCTTGTCGGCCCTGATTGCCACCACGTAATGGGGTTCACCCAGCGGCACCGGCATGTCGTAGAGTAGCTGCATTTTCTCGTTGCTGATGTCGATGAGCTGATGGTTCTGCGGGTGCAACGGGCCGACCGGATTGAAACGATCGATAGCCAGCTTGTTGAGCGCCACCAGGTACTTGCCGTCCGGGCTCACTGTGTCGCCTTCCATGGTCATCAGGTGGCCGATGTTGTAGTGGATGGAGAGCTTGTCTAGGATCTTACCTTCGCAGTAATCGTACTTGGCGACCTGGGAGTCCACATACAGGGAGGTGTAGGCCACGCAGGGTTTGGAATCGAACTGGGTGTGCAGCGGCCCTAGCCCCAGGTTGATCTGGGTGTGCAGCACGTCCTGCATGCCGATGATGGGCACGCCGTAGGGGTCCTTGCCCTCGAACTCGCCCTCTTCGATGGCCTGCATGATCTTCTCGAAGCTGTAGACCGAGACGTGGCTGTCGAGCTTTCCGGAGACGATCAGGTACTTGCCGTCCGGGGTCACGTCCACGCCGTGGGGGCTCTTGGGCTCCGGGATCAGGTAGAGCAGCCCTTCGGCGATGGCCTGCTCCATCGGGATGAAGTACATCCCTCGCTCCTGCCTGACCTTACCGGCCCGGACCAGTTCTTCCGCCTTCTTCCAGTTAGTCACGTGCAGAAAATCCGTGTCCTTGGACGAGCAGCCGGCCTCGAAGGGCGGACGCCCGCGCTCGATGCCACCCACGTAGCGCTCGGAGCAGAAGGAGTTGGTGAAGCCCCAGCCGTAGCTGTCCTGCTTACCCGCGTCCGAGAGGTCCTGGCTGTAGGGGGGCAGCTCGAACACGAATGAATTCTCGGGCTCGATCCGCCCCTTCTCCCGGTTGAACTTCCAATAGGTCAGCCCCCCGCGATACTTGTCGTTGAATTCCTCGAGCGGGACAAAGCCGTCTTCGAGCAAAGGCGCGGCGTACTGGGTCCCCTCCATGACGTACTCGGTGTTGGGGGTGACGAAGGCGCCGCCGTGCTCGGACTTGAAAAACGGGTTGGCCACGATCTGCTTGGTCTCGAAGTCGTGCAGATCGATCACCGCCACCCGGGGGTTGGCCTTGTCGTTGATGAAGAGATACTTGCCGTCGTACTCGCCGTCCGTCTCGGAGATGGCCGGATGGTGGGTATCGCCGTAGACGATGTCCTTGCCGCGGACCCGACCCTGGGCCAGCACGGCCTTGGATTCGTCGTCGAAGCCATAGCCCTGCCAGGGCTCGGGCGTGAAGACGCCGATGTACTTCAGGATGCGCATGGACGGCACGCCGTAGACGATAACCTGGCCCGATTGACCGCCGGAGCTGAACGCCAGGTATTCATCGCGTCCGCCGGTGGGGGTGTAGGTCTTGGCCGCTGCGAGCAGGTCTTTCTCCGTCAGGCCACGGCGCTTCATAACATCCCGCAGTGTCTCAGCGGACCAAGCCGCTGTCGCCGCGCCTATCGTGAGTGCCGTCCCGACTAGAAAGGACAGGCTTCGCCTCGTTAGCTCGTGCATTCTTCCCACCTCCAACAGCTTGTTTCGATGCGCTGGGATTACGGACCTGGCTTAGCTTACAGAGGCTAACAAGACCAGGTATTCCACAGCTTGATCCATGTCAAATCGCACACTTCCCTTGTCGTTCAGCATGGTCGCAAATCGGAATAGCTGACGCACTGTGCAACTTGGAGCTAGGTCGTGTTGACTTTCAAAAGGTCCGCACAGCGGACCCTACGCGAACCATTGGATTGATTGTAGGGTCCGCTGTGCGGACCACTTGAGCTGTGCTGTATGAAGGTTTATGATGTTTCAATGTTCCACAAACCGGCCGAGGGAGGAGAAAAAATCAGGTTTCTCCCTCTCAGTTCGACTTATTAACATGAAAGAAGCCATATTAAATGGCATTCAGTTACCGAAAGAGATTTTCAAGTCTAAGGATGAAACGTTGTTACCGCGTCGGATCTTAGCCGGAAGTGAAAATTATCAAATCTCGCGCGCCGGATGACCAGCGGCAACCGAGGAAAGGAATTCTTTGTCTTTGTGGCTTTTATTGTGTGGAGGCAAATATCGACTTCATGGAACCGGTGGTACAACTCCACAAAATCCATGACCCATAGACAACATTGCATCTCAGCCTGCTTGTGGGCTTCGTGGCTGAAGCGGGACGTCTCTATTTTCACATAGGATGTGACCAGGATACGCCGCGCAGATGGACTGGCGTCAAGCAGCATCCCCACGCTGAAAAGTGCCGGTGTGAGAAGGCATAGCACGGCGTTCAGCGCCAGCGACGGCACGAGAGCCGACGTAACGGGACCGCCAGCCTGGATGGTCCTGTTCACTCCGCGATAGACCGCAACGGCAATCGGCAAGGTGCTCATTGCAATCAATGCCGTGGGCGGCAGAAGACCTGCCGCCACGCCGAGACCGAGACTCGCGAAAGCGAGGACTGCGAACAGTCCGTAAACAAGGAGGCTAGGTTGAAATCCCAACGCAACGGGAAGGTTATCCCTGCCCCCGGATCGGTCTGCCTCCACGTCCGGAAACTGGTTCAGCAGGAGCAGATTACTGACAAGAAAAAACGGAACCAGCGAGGCGAGTAAGGCACTCCCAGACCAGGTACCGGTCACGGAAAAGTAGGTACCGACAACCATCAGGGGACCAAAACCAAGTCCGGGGGCGACCAGGCATAGCCAGCGATTGCGGCTGATCTTACTCGTGTAGAAGTAAACGAGGACCAATCCCGAGGCAGCGATAGGCAGGAGGCCCCAACCCACGCGCCAGACGAGGACCAGCGCACAAAGGGCTGCCAGCACCAGCGCCCCCAGCCCGATCATGCGCGCCGCTCCCGCCAGCCCGGGACCGGCAACCAGGGTCCCGCTCCCGCCGCTGAACGGCGTGCGTACGGTACGCAGGTCGAGTCCCGACCGGAAATCTTCGTACTCGTTCAGCGCATTGACGCTGACGTGAGCCGCGACCGCACTGATCATCGCTACGGCACCGGCCGTCCAATCCACGGCAGCATCCGAAGCATGCGCAACAGCAATCCCAAGCAGCACACATATCGGCGTCAATAGGAGAAAAGAGGGGCGGATAATGCCTAGAATGGGTGGATAGCGCACGTCATAGGCTCCGGTGTGTAACCATCTAAAAGGCTGTTTAAAAATTAAGATACTGATTTTAGGGTATAAAATCTTCAAATTTCACGCTCGTTCCTACGCTCCAGCGTGGGAACGACAGCTTGTCCGCTCCAGCGGACGCAACTCCTCTGTGCTGATCGGCGTTGGCGGTTAGCCTACCGAGGCGCTTAATCGACGCTGGAGCATCAGATCCCTCCTGCGTCGGGACCAGGTCTGCTCCCACGCTGGAGCGTGGGGAGCCAGCCGAAAATCAATGCCAGTAGAAAATCAATAGGTTAGTTTTTAGACAGCCTCTAAAGGGGAACCCCCCGATTGACACGAATCAAGGGCATGCCAGACATGGCGCAGATAGCATTTTTCTTTTTGCTTACGGAGTTGGATGATGCCAGAGATACCCGTCAATATTCCCCACCAGCGGATGAGCCTATTCGCGCTCGGATTCCGGCCCTTTTTTCTGGGCGCAGGATTCTCGGCTTTGCTCTTGCTGGCCGCGTGGATCGGTATGCTCGAAGCCTGGATTCCTTTCGGATCTTACTACAGCGGCGGCACCTGGCACGCTTATGAGATGCTTTTTGGTTACACAGCCGCGGCGATCGCCGGATTTCTGCTTACTGCGGTACGCAACTGGACCGGCATCGAAACTCCTACCGGCATCGCACTGGCTGCGTTGACGGGTCTGTGGCTCGCGGGGCGCATCGCCCCCTTCCTCCCGCTGCCGGAAGTTGCCGTTGCGGCCTTGAACGTCGCCTTCTTCCCAGCCCTCGCGCTTAGCCTGTACCAGCCACTTTGGCACGGACGGAACAAGGTCAACCGGGTCTTCCTCGCCCTGCTTGCCGTCATGACCATTGCCTCACTACTGGTCCACCTCCAGGCGATCGGAGTTACCCAGGATACTGCGCCGCGAGGGATTCGCTTAATGCTCGACGCTACCCTGCTAACGCTCTTGATCGTCTCCGGCAGGGTCATGCCGTTCTTCACGGAGCGAGGGGTGGCAGGCGCTCAACCGCGGAGTCGAGTCATCGTGGAGCGGTTCACCTTCGCCCTCGCCTCCCTTTGGTTGGTCACCAACCTGCTGCTCCTGTCGTCGGAGCTCGCGGGCGCGATCGCGTTATCGCTTGCGTTGGTTCAGGCCATGCGTCTTGCCGGCTGGCACGACGCTCGAGTCTGGAGCATACCCATCCTTGCCGTGCTCTACGCAGGGTACATTTGGTTGATTGTCGGATTCGCCCTCGATGGGCTTGCCGGCCTGGGTCACTTACCAGCGTTCCCGGCGTTCCACGCCCTCACGGTCGGCGCTCTCGGGGGATTCACCCTCGGCATGATGGCGCGGGTCTCGCTCGGTCACACGGGGCGCGCGATGCGCTCGTCCATGCTTACGAACATTGCCTTCATCCTCCTGAATGCGGCAGCCTGGTTCAGGGTTTTCATGGCGCTCTTCTTTCCCGCGCAATACGGGACCTGGACTCTCGCCTCCGGGACCCTGTGGACGCTGGCCTTCGCGCTCTTCCTTTGGGTCTACGTGCCGATCCTGATCGCCCCACGTGCGGACGGTCGGCCGGATTAGCAGGCGCGTGGAGCTTCGCTTACGGTCTGATAGGAAACGATCGGCAGTTGCTCGCCGCCGCTTTGGATTCAGCCAGGCTTCCACAGGGCGTGTTGACTCGTACTCGTGATCGTAGCGCGCCGGCTGACCCGGTTTGGCTTAGCGTGCTTGATCTTGTACGCTGCGGCCTGGCCTTTGTTGACCAACTCGCTGAGCTGCGCCCGCTCTTCCTCCGTCAGACGTACAAGGTATTTTTTGTTCATCAGGCACCTCCTAAGCGACGCTACCAGGGTCTACCAGCACGCTTATATCACGGCTATGAACTTGCAATCTATGTCGAAAACAGGGGATCGGGTGGCAACCAGCAACATCGGTCGAAACTAGGTACTAGTACCCGTTCCGGGACAGCCTGCCGGCAAGGGACTCCCCACCAGAGGGAACCGCCAGCACTGTCCCGCCATGGCCTTGGCGAGGCCGACCACGCCGAACAGCACCAGGGCCGAATGGCAGGTCGTGAAGTAGAGGATCACCAGGGTCCAGGTGTGGATGCCCTCGTAGCCCCCGAGCAGAAGGATCGAGGCGTTGACGATGACCAGAAGAATCCCCGCCCACAGGCTGGCGGAGAAGGTCTGGTTGACGTGAGCGGCGGCGAGCGGTGGGGTTGCTCTGTCGCAACGCAGAAAGAGTACTCCCAGGATCAGAAACGCGATGACGGGAATCACCAGCAGGTTGGCGAGATACAATGCCTCCGCGGCAATCGCGAGCCGGATGCCGGCCGGCTGCGCCGGGGGCGTCGAGTCCGACCGCGGTTCAGGAGAGGGTGGCATCGATAACCTCTGCCAGGGCGGCGATGGTCTCGGCATCGTCGGTCAGAGGCTCGGCCAAGGCGGCGCGACAGGCGTCGCGCTTGTCCATGCCGCTCGTGATCAGGGTAGCCGCGTAGACCAGCAGGCGTGTGGATGCCGCTTCCTCGAGGTCGTGGTCCTTGAGCGCCCGCAAGGCCCCCGCAAGTCTGACCAGAAGCTGCGCCCTCGCTTCGTCGATGCCGGTTTCGCAGACGAGAATCTCGACCTCCGACGCAGGTGCGGGGAAATCGAAGCTCACCGCCACAAAACGCTGCCGGGTGCTCGGCTTCATGCCCTTGAGCAAGTTCTGGTAGCCCGGGTTGTAGGAGACCACGAGCATGAAGCCATCGGGTGCGTGCAAGGTCTCGCCGGTGCGCTCCAGGGGCAGGATCCGCCGATCGTCGGTGAGCGGATGCAGGACCACCGTGGTGTCCTTGCGTGCCTCCACCACCTCATCCAGATAGCAGATGGCCCCCTCACGGACCGCCCGGGTCAGGGGACCGTCGCTCCAGAAGGTCCCGTCGTCGCCGATCAGGTGCCGGCCGACCAGATCCGCTGCGGTGAGGTCGTCGTGGCAAGCCACGGTGTGGAGTGGCCGGCCGAGCCGAGCGGCCATATGCCGAACGAACCGCGTCTTGCCGCAGCCAGTGGGACCCTTGATCATCAGGGGCAGGCGATTGCGGAAGGCGTTCTCGAACAAAGCGACCTCGTTACCCTGGGGCCGGTAGAAGATCGACCGAGCGTCGCCGGTGGGCTCGGCTTTCTTCTCCGCGCTTTGAGGTATCGCGTGCATGGGCTCCAGCAAGTCGTTCGATGCAGGCTTTGGTAGTACCATGTATCGTGATGAACTTTCGGTTGAACGCTACGAGCAATTCTTCGAGATTCGTGCTTTTGTCCAATGGTACAGGATTCACAGGATTTCCAGGATTGACAGGATTTTTCTTTGTTTCAATGCATGTTACCGTTGATGGCAGTTCAGGACCACGAGGTAAAAAAATCCTGTTAATCCTGTCCTATTAGAAGGTTGCAATGAGTATTCAGAAAAAGTGCCACCTTTTTCTGCGATGGGAGAATGACACGATCACGACATATCGAGCACTATCGCTGACCTGATGGCATTACACCTGAACCTGGGTCAAACGGGAAGGGGAACACCCTCCGGTACAGCGCAAAGCTGGCATAAGCGAGTACCGGAAACAGCACCACGAAGAGCGGTAGCATCAGGATGGCGAGCAAGGTGCCGCCCGTCAGAATCAGCCCCCAGGCGATGCTGGTGAGAAAATTGCCGAACACGGCGCGTACACTGGCGAGCACGGCCTGAACAAAATCGGCGCGTCCTTCATGCAACAGTGGAACCGAAAATGCGGAGATGGCGAAGATGATAAATGCCAACACCGAGCCCATGAGCAAGCCCCACAGCTCGAAGGCGACCACCTGAGGCTCCAACCTGATCAACCAGGGCAACTCGTAGGGTAGGTGCTCGCTTCCGATCATCAGGGCGTAGAGAACGGCCGCATCGGTGATCCAGATCAGGAACAGAAAGGTGCATAGCGAGGCGACCAGCCACAGACCGGCGGGTGCCCGGGCGAAGGTGGCAAAGGCGTCCGAGAGGCGCGCTTTACGGGCGTCCGCGGCGATTGCCGCGAGCCGGAAAAATCCCGTCAAGAGCGCCGGACCCACAAGCAGAAATCCCCCGGAGACGGGTAGCGCCATGGGGGAGAGACCGAGATAGCCGATTACTGCCAGCAGCACCAGACCGACCAAGGCAAATACGCCGGCGTAGGCGATGCTGGCAGCGGGCAGGGTACGGAAGATCTGCCAGCCGGTTACCAGCGAATCCACCAGGTCGGAGAACCTGAAGGGGCGCGCCGTGACCCTGAGGGCGGAGGCTGCGGGATCCAAGGCCCTGTCCGTGCTCATGATTGTAAATCCCGGCTAGCCCCCCCGGTTTCGGAGAGTGTCGCAAAAGTCCTTTCGAACCACAGAGAACACAGAGAAAGGCACCGGCCAATTCTCTGCGTTCTCTGTGCCCTCTGTGGTTTAAACTTCACGGACTGGCCGCTGACGCCACCGTTTTTGCGACACCCTCCCGGCGGGAAAGGAGCTTGTTGTGCCGGTCTGGAAGCATTCGTGTTCATTCGTGTCCATTCGTGGTTCTTGTTTTCGGTTTTTGTACGCAGCTGTACTAGCCATTGCTTGCCTCAATACCGTATCGTCCGACCAGCATAGAGGTGGTAGCCATAGGGATCAAGACTAGATGGAAGTTCGCCGTAGTTATTCGCTCAGGAGACCGAGGCAACAAGTCGTCCGCAGATTTTAACTCATTGTTTCTAGTACTCCATTTCATCTAATTTTACCGTCTGTCATTTCGATCGCAGCGAGAAATCTTGTGACTTGAGTGGTTGTCTTATCGCCAAAGATCCCTCGCTACGCTCGGGATGACAGCTTCCTTTGGTCGAGATGACAGAGACTGGTTTTACCAGAAAATTTCGGTGAAACAGCGTACTAGGAGCCTGTCTGGCTTACGCGCTCGTAGCGAGGGATTGAGGGGCTCAAGGCAGGTTTTTTTGCTCGGTCGAGACGAAGTAGCGGACCTATTTAACGAGATCGGGCGGGAAATCCAAGCGGTTTCCTCTCGATTCCGCAGTAGAACAGTCGTAAGTCGTAAGTCAGACAGGCCCCCAGGTGCGTTGATGGAGATATTCATGGATTTGAAAAAGAAGTAATAGTTGTGGTATAGAAGGCGTTTCGACGTACTTAAACACGGCGATTCGCCGTCTACTGCCTGTTAGGGCAAGTATGAGGCAGGTTTATGGATGAAATTCAGTTGCTTTGGGCTTACTACGAAGATCAGAGAGATAATGCTCTGAAGTTTGATCAGCAAAGAACGTCAGTTACAGGATTTTCGTTTCTATCTGCCGGCGCTTTGTTTGCCATTCTAGCCAATAAGGGATTTGGGGAGTACTCTGCTATTGTTTCAATATTTCTTATTTTACTTGGTATTTTTGGAATATTAGCAACGAGAGAGTTGCATGAACGAGCAGAATTCAATTTCTCCAGGGCAAGAGTAGCTCTATCGAAAATTGAACAGAAAATAGGAAAATCAATTTTCGAAGAAGTAAAGGAAGAGGCAAAGATAGAGCATCAAGGTACGTATCGGATGGCAATGCGCATCCGACTCCATTTCCTATGGATGATTCCAAATATATTTATCACTATTCTTGGACTAGCATCTTTGTTGAAATCGATATAATGGCCCTAACAAGGCAAATTAACTCGTAAAAAAGGACATCCATCTTATGCGCCCGCGCCGTGGATGAGTGGCTGATGGGCAAATCGGATTTGCCCTAACCGTTCAGCTACGCCCTTATGGTTTAAATGAATCGGATAGACAATTGCTTTGGGCGGGAATATCGTACCCGGCGAAAAAACAGGGGAAGGTGAAACAATGAGACAAGTGGTTCTCCATCCAGGTGAAGATGGCTATTGGGTTGCCGAATGCCCAAGCTTGCTCGGTTGCATCAGTCAAGGAAAGACGAAACAAGAAGCCGTCACTAATATCAAAGAGGCAATTGAGGGATACATTGTTTCTCTTGAGGAAGATGGACTGCCAGTTCCTGAAGAACACTTTGAGGCACTAGTGGTAGCCATATGAGCGGATTACCGAGGATATCAGGGAGAGATTGCGTCAAAGCACTTGGCAGAGTTGGGTTTCACCTGAAGCGACAGCATGGGAGTCATATGATTTTGCGCCGAGATGATCCTTTTACCCAGGTTGTTGTCCCCAACCATAAGGAACTAGACAGAGGTACTTTGCGTGCCATCATCAGACAAGTAGGTCTCGGCGTAGATGAGTTTGTGCGGTTGTTGTGAAACTGTACTTGCCTGAAAAGTAGCAAAAAAGGACGCCCATCTTGTTTGGGGCGTCGAGCTCGACGGGCGCGGCAATGTTAAAGGCTCCACCGAAGGTCCGGATGCCTACCACACCTCCCTTCCCGGCGTTTTCACCGCTGGCGACATACGCTGCGGCCAATCCCTCGTCATCTGGGCCATCCGCGAAGGCTGCCAATGCGCCCGCGCCGTGGACGAGTGGCTGATGGGGAATCGGGTTTGCCGGGGTGAGTGGTGCTGGGTACAGTAGTGCCGAAGTACCGACATCGTTGGTTTGGTTCTGTCATTGGGAGTTTTTTTGCCGCAAATGAACGCGAATCAACGCAAATGGAATCAGAAGATCAGGACCTCACCGATCATTTTATTCAGGCAGGCAAATTCCTCAAGGTCGAAGTAATCGATCATTTAATCATCAGCGAAGAAACCTATCATAGCTTTGTCGATTCGGGAATCTTCAAGAAACTCCAGGCAAGTGAACGATGGATTTTGCCTTATAAAGTCAAGGAGAGGATCAGGAAGGAGGGAGAAAAGAAGGGTAAAGAAGAAGGGTTGAATGAAGGGATTCAACTTGGGAAGGAGCAAGGATTAAGAGAAGGGGAGAAGAAAAAAGCTGAGGCCATTGAGGCGGCTAAGGTCGAAGAAAGAATTGGAATAGCAAAGGCATTGAAGAAAAAAGAGATCAGTATGAAAATCATTGCAAAAACTTCGGGGCTTTCAATCGAAGAAACAAACAAAATGGGTGTCCTTTTATTACACCTCTACACCTCAGCCAATGCAAAAACTTGCAAATATCCAAAGGTAATACTATATTTGTATTACATTTTGCTTGGAGGTACGGAATATGCAAGTTACTACAAAAGGCCAAGTTACGATTCCTAGAGATGTAAGGGAAGCTTTAGGAATATCTCCCGAAACGGAAATCGATTTTGCTGAAGATGGTGGTCGGTTTTATATCGTAAAAACCGGCGCGCCAAATGTAACAGGAAAATTTAGAAAATTCAGAGGGATAGCGTCAGCTAGAATGTCTACTGATGAAATAATGAATCTTACAAGGGAATCATGATGAATGGCATTTTGGTTGATTCCTGCGTATTGCTAGACTTATTCACTGATGATGAAAACTGGGCTGATTGGTCAGAAATACAGCCAAACTAACACGTTGTATATCAACTCAATCATATATACGGAAGTATCTATTGGTTTTAATCGAAATCGAAGAAGTTGAAAATGCCATAGATGCGTTGGGTATTAAGGTATTGGAAATACCGAGGGAGGCTTTGTTTTTGACCGGGAGAACTTTTATAAAATACAGAAAAAGCAAAGGCATTAAAAAATCACCATTGCCTGATTTCTTTATTGGCGCTCATGCTTCGGTTTCCCAATTTGGGTTAGTGACCAGGGATTTATCAAAATATAAAACCTATTTCCCGCAAGTACAGCTATTCCATCCATAGAGGATTAAGCAGCTCGTAGGTTGGGGTGGGCTTGCGAACCCCAACAAATTTTCACTAAGCTATGCCGCGCGCTGAGTTTGGTCAAGCCCCTATAAAAGGCCCCGCAATGGAAGTCAAATTAAGCAAGCAACAAAAAGTCACCGTAAACAGTGCGGAAGACATCTATCTGATCATGCGTCAAATTCTCCGTAGAGAGAATAAAATCGGTCAAGGTCAGGAACACTTCTGGATGGTAGGTTTGAATCAAGCGAACAAAATCCTCTATATCGAGTTGGTCGCTCTGGGGTCTGCCAACATGATCAACATCAAACCCAGAGAAGCCTTCCGCATGGCGATTTACAAGCTCGCCGTTCAGGTTATCATGGTCCATAACCACCCCGGTGGGAATGTAACGCCTTCAATCGAAGATCAGGACCTCACCGATCATTTTATTCAAGCGGGCAAATTCCTCAAGGTCGAAGTGATCGACCATCTCATCATCAGCGACGAAACCTATCATAGCTTTGTCGAGTCGGGGATCTTCAAGAAATTTCAGGCAAGCGAACGCTGGATTTTGCCTTATAAACTCAAGGAGAGATACAGGAATGAAGGCAAAAAGGAAGGTAAAAAAGAAGGATTAAAAGAGGGTGAGGAGAAAGGCAGAAAAGAAGAAAAAATAGAAATGGCAAAGGCTATGAAACGAAAAGGTATGGATATTCAAGACATTGAAGACATTTCTGGATTGACAATTGAAGAAATTCAAAAACTATAGAACCCAAATAGGCTAACCAGAAAAGGGGCCAGGCTCAATTGATGGGTCGTTTTCACAGCTCATTCGCCTAACATTTGGCTGCGAGCGACCCACTGCCGCGGTCCGGCTCCTCAGCAACCTTCAAGCTCAGTGCTGCGTGAGATTAAAGGACACCCATCTTGTTTGTGACGGCCGAACAAGCAGAAAGGAGTTTGCTCAAAGCAGGTTTCCAAAGTGTAAGGGGCAAAGGAAGTCATAAGTTGCGGCGGAGAAAATGAAAGCTCCTAACGGTTGCCGCCGAACCGGCACCCTGATAGGGTATCGCTATGATGACAGTGACCGACATCGAACACGTCATTGAGAGTCTTCCAGCCCCTGAGGTATCCCAGCTGGCTCAATGGATCGAAGATTACCAACTGATGCTCTCGGCATCCGCTGACGTCTTCCGTATGCTCGACGCAAGAGAGAAGCATTCAAGCACAAAACACAGTTTGTAATACTCAAAGATGTGACAATTGGCATCTGCGATATGTGTGGAAATCGCTACTACTCAGCAGATCTTATTCATGCTGTTCAGGATATCGCATCAGGAACGAAAGCGCCTGAGAAAATCGAAAAAGTCCTTGTGGGTCGTGCAGCCTAACAAGGAAAATTAACACGGACCACAAAAGGCTGACGCCTTTTGTGGTCCGGTTATTTGCCACGTTATGCCCTCACAGAACTAAAGGGTCATGCTGAACAAAAAGGAGGTATTGGATGTCAACTCTGTATAAACACAGATGCAAGGCTGAGAGCAACGATAGCTGAAGCGGCATCAGCAGAAGAAGATGCTGCAATTAAACAACTGACTCGTGATGAACTTGCAAATGCTAAAGCATGGGAGCAAAGGAGAAAGACAGCAAAGCATATAAAGGAAACACGAGAAGATTGGCAAAAAACAATATTGGGCAGTGGCTCAGTTTGAAAATTTATGCTTGGCCGCTCACTTTCCGGCCCATTTAACGCCAGGATGCAATGGTGCCAAGACGCAAAGATTCTTTGTTCTTTCTTTGCGTCTTGGCGTTCTTGCGTTTTTTCGCAATTTCCGATTTTTCGCGAACTGAGCCACTACCCAATATTGGGAGAGATTGATTTCAAATCGAAATTAATTGAAAAAATCCAAGATCCTGCATCAAGAGCCGCTGTTCAAAAAAAACTAGATGCTGCCTTAAGCGATTTGGTGTCATCGGAATTCATGCCTGTAATAGAGAATATGCCAAAAATAACAGAAAAGGAACGAGATTATCTTCCAATGAAATGAACCAAAGGCATAACAATCACATGCACTCGGACAGCAAAAAGCGCCGCTTCTATCGTCGCTCTACTTTTTGCGCCGGCTGATGCTTGTCGTTATGCCCCATAAGGAGGGTTTGGCTAGATCCCCCGGATCTCCAGGGGGCAGTTTTCAGTTGTCAGGCTTTGGACTGATAACTGCCCCCTGATAACTGATAGCTGTCCCCTGACAACCGGATGATGCGGTTCGCTGCCTGCCTGTGCGTCCCTGCACAGGCAGACGTTCACCGCATCCTACGTCCTACGGAGCAAGCAGGCGCGCACAATCGAATGTCGGGTTACGAGATGTTTGCATCCCTCATCATCGAAAGGCGCGCCTAACCCGACCTACGCACTATCGGGCACTCCCTGTGCCCGTGGAGAGGGACGATCAGGCCGAGGCGGGCGAGGCGGCGGCTTCGCTGCTCACAGCCGGCTCTTTTGCGTCTTTGGCGGCGGCAAAGAAGCTCCAGATGTAGACCACCAGTCCGATCAGGAACACCACGCCCGCGAGCTCACGCAGCCAGTAGAAGAGCGCGACCTTGTCCTGCACCACCATGAACTGCTGGGGAGCCTCGCTGAAGCGCTGCAGGTAGACCTGCAGGATTCCCGCCGCAGTGAGGAACAGGGTGATGAAGACCATGGACACGGTCATCAGCCAGAAGCTCCACATTTCCAGCACTTGGGAACGCATGCTGTTGGCCTCGCGGCCGTTCAGCAACGGCATGGCGTAGGAGATGATGGTCAGGCTGATCAGGACGTAGGCGCCGAAGAAGGCCAAGTGCCCGTGGGCCGCGGTGAGCTGGGTGCCGTGGGTATAGAAGTTGATCGGTGCCAGGGTATGCAGGAAGCCCCAAACGCCCGCGCCGAGGAAGGCCATCATGGCTGTGCCCAATGCCCACAGGACCGCTGCTTTGTTGGGGTGGTTACGCCGGCGCCGGTTGACCATGTTGAAGGCGAACACGGTCATCAGAAAGAAGGGGATGGGCTCCAGCGCGGAGAAGATCGAGCCCCACCACTGCCAGTACTCGGGGGCGCCGATCCAGTAGTAGTGGTGGCCGGTTCCGATAATGCCCGTAATCAGCGCCATGGCGATGATGACGTACAGCCACTTCTCGATCACCTCGCGGTCCACGCCCGTGGTCTTTATCAGTACGAAGGCCAGGATGGCGCCCAGGATCAGCTCCCATACTCCCTCCACCCACAGATGGACGACCCACCACCAATAGTACTTGTCCAACACCAGGTTAGTCGGGTTATAAAAAGCAAACAGGAAGAATACGGCAAGCCCTGTCAGGCCGATCAGCAGCACCAGGCTCACCACCGTCTTGCGGCCCTTGAGGACGGTCAGGGCGATGTTGAACAGGAAAGCGAGGGCCACGATCACGATGCCGACCTTGGTGATGGTGGGCTGCTCCAAGAACTCCCGACCCATGGTGGGCAGGATGGCGTTACCTGTCATCTTCGCCAATCCCGAATAAGGCACGAACAGGTAGCCGGCAACGGTGAGGCCCGCGGCGGTAAGAAAGATCCAGAACATCGCGACCGCCAGCCAGGGGACGGCGAGCTCGCGCTCCGCCTCTTCCGGGACCAGGTAGTAAGAGGCACCCATGAAGGCCATCAGCAGCCAGACGATGAGGGCGTTGGTGTGAACCATGCGGGCCACGTTGAAGGGGATTTCGGGGAACAGGAAGTCCCCGATGACGTACTGCAGGCCCATGATCAGACCGAACAGGATCTGGACCACGAACAGTGCGATGGCTGCGATGAAGTAGGGCTTGGCGACAGCTTGTGATTTATATTTCATTGATACGTCTCCGGGTACGGCAACTCAGCCCTGGATGTTCGGCGGCCAGCCGGCCGTATTAATCTCGGAGCTATACTTCAGAAATTCGGCGATGGCGTCGAGCTCCTCGTCGCTAAAGTTGAACTGCGGCATACTGCGGCGTCCGGCGATGCCCTCGGCGGGACGGCTCCGGATGAAGGCCTTGATGGCATCCTTGCTGTTGCCGAAGCGCACATAGACGTTGCCCAGCTCCGGGGCGAAGTAGGCCCCCTCTCCAAGCAGGCTGTGGCAACCTATGCAGTTGTTGGTCTCCCACAGCATTTTGCCGCGCGCGATCTTTTGACCGACCTCGCTCGCGGTGTCGAGCTGGTCGCGCCGGTCGCGTTCCGGCAGTGCCCTGGAGGTATGGAAGGTCAGGGCAAGGAACAGCAACAGAAAGAATAGGGAGCCACCGTAGAAGATGTTTCTCGCCATCGACTTGGTGAAGGTTTGCGGCATGGGTGCGGGCCCTCCAAGCATAAAGTCTGAAGGAGTCAGTTTAATTTCCAGGGCTTTTAGGCCACCTTGACTCAGGTCAAACGGCGTTTTGAGTCCATGAGTCGCGGTGGGTCTGCCTAGGGCGCAAAACTCGTTATTCCAGTACGTTAGAGAGACGAATGGTAGAGATCGAAGAATTGCGCACCGGACCGTTGCTTTGCGGGCTTACGGAGGAGCAACTGGTGCGGGTTGCATGCCACGCCTCGTGCCTCAGACTGGACGAGGGCCAGCTACTCTTCAGTCAGGGGGACCCAGCCGAACGCTTTTATCTGGTGCTCAAGGGTCAGGTGCGGCTGTTTCGACTCTCGCCCGAAGGTGCGGAAAAGGTCATCGAGATCGTCACTCTGGGACAGACCTTCGCCGAGGCCTTGATGTTCCTGAACGCCCCTCGTTACCCGGTGTGTGCGGCAGCCCTTTGTCCGACCGAGCTCATCGGCATCGATGCCCGTGACTTTGCAAGCATGCTGCGCGATTCCGTGGACAGCTGTTTCGTCCTGCTGGGCAATCTGAGCCGGCGCCTGCACGCTATGATCGGGGAGATTGACAATCTGGCCCTGCACACGGCGACGAGCCGCGTCGCCCGTTATTTGCTCATGAAGCTGCCCGCGGGTCGCAGGACCTTGGATCTGGGGATGCGCAAGGGGGTTCTCGCCTCTCGCCTCTCCGTCAAACCGGAGACCTTTTCACGCGTTGAAAAGAAGCTCATCGAGCTGGGCGCTATCGAGGTTCAGGGTAGCCAGGTCACCATTCTCGATCAAACGGCCCTGGAGGAGATCGCAAGGCTCGGCCATTCGCAGGAGCTTACGCTGATGCCCTGTGCTTCCGCGGCGCGGCCGATTCGGGAACAGTGAAGTGATTCCCGCAACTTGCCCTCCCTGGCAACTGGATTCCGGCGTCCCAGCCGGAATGACGGCCTGCTTGTTGGTTCGCTCCCGTCTTTGATGTATGTCAAGGCTGATGCAGTGGGCGGTCTTTTACTGTGACCACGCTGTGACAACACCCTTGTCTCACAAACCCCAACGTTGCTGGGAGGATCCGAATGAACCGATTTGAACTCAAGCGTGCCGGCGGACTGCTGGCGCTTTCCGGCCTCGCCTTGGCCGTCACTGCCGCTATGGCCGAGTCACCCAAGGATGGGCATGCTGGAATGAAGAAAGAGGGGATGGCCTACGAAGGGGCCCCGACCGCGGTCGACCCGGCGACCACGAAGGACCTGATCGGCGGCGATGGACCGGAGATGACAACCGCGGAGTTCGACCAAGCGAAGAAGCTCTTCTTCCAGCGGTGCGCGGGCTGTCACGGCGTGCTGCGTAAGGGCGCCACCGGCAAACCACTGACCACGGACAAGACCCGCCAGCTCGGCACCCCCTATCTCAAGGCCATGATCACCTACGGCTCGCCGGCAGGCATGCCCAACTGGGGCACGTCCGGGGATCTCAGTGAGACCGAGATCGACCTCATGGCCCGTTACCTTCAGCATGAGCCGCCGGTGCCACCGGAATACGGCATGCAGAAGATGAAGGAAACCTGGAAGGTCCTGGTACCGCCGGAGCGGCGGCCGACCAAGCAGATGAACAGCCTCAAGGTGGAAAATCTGTTCTCCGTGACCTTGCGCGACGCGGGTAAGATCGCGCTCATCGACGGCGACAGCAAAGCGATCGTCACCATCATCGACACCGGCTACGCGGTCCACATTTCCCGCCTCTCCGCTTCGGGACGCTATCTGTTCGTGATCGGCCGCGACGCCAAGATCAATCTGATCGACCTGTGGATGGACCCGCCGCAGAACGTAGCCGAGATGAAGGTCGGTCTGGAGGCGCGCTCGGTGGAGACCTCCAAATTCAAGGGCATGGAAGACAAGTACGCCATTATCGGAACCTATTGGCCGCCCCAGTACGTGATTATGAAGGGCGACACTCTGGAGCCGCTGAAGATCGTCTCTACCCGGGGTATGACCGTCGACACCCAGGAGTACCATCCCGAGCCGCGCGTGGCGGCTATCGTCGCTTCCCATCACCACCCGGAGTTCATTGTCAATGTCAAGGAGACCGGCAAGGTCCTGCTGGTGAACTTCAAAGATTTGGACAACCTCAAGGTAACCGAGATCGCTGCCGCGCCCTTCCTGCACGATGGCGGGTGGGACGCTACTCAGCGTTACTTCCTCGCCGCCGCCAACAAGTCCAACAAAATCGCCGTGGTGGACTCCAAGGACCAGAAGCTGGCAGCCCTGATCGAGGTCGGCGCTATCCCCCACCCGGGGCGCGGCGCGAACTTCGTCGACCCCGAGCACGGTCCGGTGTGGGCTACCAGCCATCTTGGGGATAACTCCGTGGTGCTCATCGGCACCGACCCCGAGGGCCACCCCGACCAGGCCTGGAAGGTGGTGCGCAAGCTGGAGGGTCAGGGCGGTGGCTCCTTGTTCATCAAGACCCATCCCAACTCCAAGCACCTGTATGTGGATACCGCCCTCAACTCGGTCGAAAAACTGAGCCAGACGGTCGCCGTATTCGACACCGACAACCTGAAGGCGAAGTACAAGGTGCTGCCGATCGCCGAGTGGGCCGATGTCGGCGAGGGCGCCAAGCGCGTGGTACAGCCTGAATACAACAAGGCCGGTGACGAAGTCTGGTTCTCGGTCTGGAATGCGAAGGACAAGCAGTCGGCCATCGTGATCGTGGACGACAAGACCCTGAAGCCCAAGCACGTCATCAAAGACGACCGGCTCATCACCCCGACCGGCAAGTTCAACGTCTACAACACCGTACACGATGTGTACTAGGCCGTGTTGACCTTCAGCAGGTCCACGTAGATTGGGCAAAGGTGTAGGATGTGGTGAGTGGTGGCTCCAGGGACGGGGCCACGGCGAACCGCATCAATGGATGGCCCGTGCCTAACATTCGGTGTTCCGGGTTGAGCATACCACCTGCCTGTCAGGGACGGGGCCACGGCGAAGGGCGCGATGCCCTTTCGTAGATCCCGGAGAACATCTCTTCAAACGCAGTGAAGACGCGTTTTACCACCATTTCTGCCGAAGTGAGGTCGCCAGGCTCAAGCGCGGACTCCCACGGTTTTTCGTCCTTCCCCTCTGCGTCGGTCTTGAACATGCCATGGTCGAGCTCGGCGTCCAGGTGAGATTTGCCAAAGTAGCGCAAGCCCCGCAGCCTATTGAGCGAGCTGAGCGCTTTCGCCGTGCGGCGGAAGAAGACATGTCCCGCGCCCTCCAGGACATAAAGAAACACGATTCGATCGAGATCCGATGTGGATAGACGATCGCAACGAGCTGGAACGAGACGATGCGGGCAGCGGCATGTGTGTCGCTGAAAAGCTCGTCCGCTCGAGGTTGAGGGAACCCGAGCTTTTCCAGGTCCTGAAGGTACCACTCCTCGTGTCCTGAATCCCCACCTTATGCTCGGAAGCGATGGCCCGTAGCATCGGATCGCCGATCCTCATCTCGTTTTGTTCGAGGAGGTCCTGAAAAGTGAAGACCCAGAAGTAGAAGTACTGCGCGACCGACTCGATGTTAAGAGTTTTCGCGTCGAGTGCCGATAGCAGAACGTTTTGGTCGAGCTTCGCCTGTTTTCTCCTGATGAACTCGTGGATGGTCTTCATTTTTGTCCCCCCGATTTCGTCGCCTTGGTAGAGCAACGGCGCCTCGCTGGCGGAAAAGACCAGTAGTGCCTGGTAAGCATAGTCCACCCTAAGATCTCGTTTCAGCGCCGGGATCAGGCTTTTCCTTTCGCCCTTCCTCGAATGCTCTCGAATGTCGGTTATGGATGCTCGTCGCCGGTGGGCGACGTGGACCGTGCCTGACGCAAGATACGCAGCCAAGCGGCACCGTCGGGGCAGGAGAGGAGTGCATCGCCGAGATCCGATAGCTGCAGCGGGTCGGCAATCCCTGTCAGGAGCGGCCCGGCCTGCGTGGCGATCGCAGAACCGAAGCGATGACGGGCCTGGCGGGCGAGTAGGTGGCGCAGCTCTTGGCGGCCCTGTTCCAAGCCCTGTTCCAGGCCCTGTTCCAGACCTTGCTCCAGGCCTCGTTCCAGACCCTGTTCCAGACCTTGCTCCAGACCCTGCTCCAGACCCTCGCGTTTCCATTGGTCGGTCCAGCTCTCGACGCGATTGGACAACATATCATGTACCTCATGTAGATCGCTCAGTGACTCGAATTCTACGCCTGCAAGTCGCTTGGGGAGAAAGACCCGGTTGAGCCAGACGGTAAAGGCCCGCCGCAGACCGGTCTGCTCCGGTGCCTTGAGCCACTCGACCAGAGTTCGGAGGATGGTCAGCACCTCCCCAGGCGTGCGGCTGGCTTCGAGGCGGAAGAGCGCGGCGCTCAGGTTGCGCTGCGGCAGCTTGCCCTGCTCCGCCACGCGCTGCTCGTCGATCAGGAAATACGCCTGTTGTGGCCGGTATGGGTGCAGCACGGACGGGGCCGGCTCGATCAAGTCGTCGAGTGTGCGCGCGGCATTCCAGGGGTCGGCGCCATTGTAGAGCACGATGGGCAGCACCGGCGGCAGCCGGCCGGTGCCACTGAGCTGCCGGGTGCGGATCAGGTCTTGGTAGAGAAGTCCGAGGTAGGTCTGGATACGCACCGCCATCCAGCGATCTATCGTGGATTGGAATTCGAGCAACAGGTAGACATAGAGCCAGTCGTGACCCCAGCGCACGCGCCAGATCAGGTCGTCGGCCCGGTCGCGGAGGTCGTCGCTGACATAGCTGCCACTGCATTTCTCCAGCGTGGCCAGGTCCAGCTCATCGATCCAGGTACCCGGTATGAAGCCTTGCAACAGGTCGCTGACCATTGCGACATGCGAATACAACAGCTTGTAGCTGCTGTCGTGGGTTGGGCCGCGGTCTGTCTCTTGCTTCATCACCCTAAGACCTCATTTCAGAATTCTGCATATATATCCTTGTTATCGGTAGTTGCGAGCATCCATACTAGTACCTCAATCCGCCTACGGCGGACTGAAGTTTTTGGAGACAATCAATGACTTGTCCCGCGCGACCGGGTCAGTTTGTTGTGGACATTGTATTTACCGGAGGGCTTCTTCATCGGCAGGCGCTTGACCTCTTCCAGGCTCAAAGCGTCGTAGACGACGAGCGCCCCGTCCAGGTCCCAAATGCTGATCAGGGCGTAGCGCCCGTCCTTGGTGAATTCGACATGGGCTGAGGTCTTGCCGGGTGCGGGCCGCAGGGTCTTGACGACCTTGAGGGTCTGCTTGTCGATCACCTGCATGGCGTCCTTGTCCTGGCCGAAAAAGACGTCTACCCAGGCGTAGGGTGAGTTCTCGTGGCTGCGCATGAAGAAGCCGGGGCCCAGGGTCGGTATCTCCTTGACGATCTCCCAGGTCTTGGTGTCCAGGACGGTGACCTTGGACTCCTTGATGCTCGGGGTGGCGAGCACGACCCGGTCCTGCCAGGGCCAGGTGATACCGGAGCTCAGGTGGGGCAGGCTGGGTAGGGCAAGCTCGGTCACCGCTCGGCCCAGGTCCAGGTTCACCACTTGGCCCCTGCCGTCGCGGGAGCTGCCGACGATCCGCACATAGTCCTGGTCGATGAAGAAGTCGTCGAGTATGCCCTCAACCCGAATGCGCCGAATCGGGAAGGGCTCGGGGTCGATCTCTTCGCCCGAATCTTCACGATAGTCGTGGACCCACCGGCCGAAACCCCGCGGCGGCGGTATCCGGTAGCTGATCTCCCAGACCTCGGACAGGTCCTTGAGGGCCGCGATGAAGCTGGATCTGGGGTCCGCTGTATAGACGGCGCTGACCCGAGAGCTCCTGCCCTGGTGGTCCGCTACTGGGATGATTTTGACCGGGGACAGGTCACGGGCGTCCAGCACCACGAGGGTATGGGGCAGGTAGTTGGCCACCATGACGAAGCGCCCGTCGTGGGACACCGCCAGGTTGCGGGTATTGATGCCGGCCCGCACCTCGGCCACATAGGCCAGGTTGTAAATATCGTACTTGCTGATCCAGCCATCGCGGGAGGCAAAGTAGACATAACGTCCGCCCGCGGCGTACTTGGGTCCGCCGTGCAGGGCGAAGCGGGTGGGAAACCGATGGATGGGCTCGAAGCGGTCGCCGTCGAGCAGGGTCGCGTGGTGGTCTCCCAGCTCCACGACCACGAACAGGTTCTCGATGTCGGCGTCGAAGACGGGCCGGTCCTGCAGCGGCTTAGCGGGTGCGTGCAGGATTCGGCTGGTGGCGATCTCTTCCATGCCCCAGCGCGGGAGCTCGGGCAGTGGCGTGTAGATCAGGTCTACCAGGCGCCGGATCTGTTCGTCGCTGAGCTGGTCCGCGAAGGGCGGCATCTGGGTGGCCGGGCGCCCCTCGCGGATGACCGGGATGGCGGCCTTCTTCTTAAGGCGCTTGAGGTTCTCCGGCAATAGAGCGGGACCGATCCGACCGAGCCGGTCCGGGCCATGGCACTCGCCGCAGTGCTGCAGGTACAGGGTAGCGACCTCATCGGCTCGTGCGGATCCCTGGGGAAAGGCGGGAATCGTCAGGACGCAGATCAAAACAACAGACAGGCTCATTGGTACAGCAGTGCCGAAGTATCGGTAACATCGGTTCGGTTCTTTCATTGGGAGTTCTTTTTTGCCGCAAATGAACGCAAATCAACGTAAATGAATCAGGAACCGTCAATGATGGCAAACCGATCTCGACTGATTTGTGTTGATTGGCGGTAAAAGATGATTCCCATATTACGGGTATCATGCTGAACGGATGGGTATATCTAACGCTGGGACTCAGGAGCGACTGCGCGATAGCGCCGACGTCCCTTGAAGCTCCTTGTTAGCCATAAATTATGCATTTTTTTTCAATATCGTTATTTCTTCTGTCTTTGCCATCGTTCGCCCAGATTCGTCAAACACACGAAAAAACAAAGTATGCGTCGTTGCGCCAAGGTGAATTTCATTTATGCTCCAATATCCCTCAGAATCTATATTAGACGTTCCTTGCTGGTACTCCTTGTCTGTAATAACAAACCCTTGAATTGAATACCTAAGCCCCGTATTGTCAAGACCGATTATGCGCCCAGAAGCGGGTATAGGAGTTTTTGTTGCTAGATAATTATTTATTGGTGTTGATAATCCAACGCGAACGTTAGTTTGCGTTGTTTTTAGCCAAAGGTGGATTTCCGGTGTCTTTCCTCTGATTTTTTCTATTGTCTTTGACAGTTTGACTGCAAGAGCATCTAGTTTATTGGGATCATAAGTAATAATTCTGCGATGCCGTAAATCAAATGGGATATCTTCGATACTTTGACTAATTAATATAACTTGATCATCTTTACCAATGGCATGGGCCAATCCAATTTCATACAGAACATTAGGATTCTTATCTGTGCAATCCGCTACGATAATCCCTGCCTCTTGTATTTTCTCCCATATTTCTTCAATTATTACACCAGCAGAGTAAATGTTGTCTGCTCTTACACATGTCATTTCATGCTTGATAACCGCTATTTCTTGTATTTTCTCGTAAGCTCCTTCAAAGTGTTCCCTAAATGGCATTACCACAAAACACAGGTTTCTATCTTCTGACTTGTTTTGAATAAACACTGTGCGACCCTTTTACGGCTAACGTTCAAGCTCGGCGGCGCAGTTTACCGCGTCCGCTGCAACACTTTATTAGGTAACCCGCTAGGCAGTGCGACCTAGTGGTTCCAACTTGTCAATCTCAGCTGCCTTGCCGCTTCGCATGGCATGCCAGAGGTCCCAGTCCTGCTGGAGCCCAAGCCAGAAGTCCACTGACATTCCCAACACGCGGGCTAACCGCAATGCCGTGTCCGGGGTCACCGCGCGTTTTCCATGAATGATTTCGTTCAGCCGTGGGAATGAAACTCCCAAGCGAATCGCAAAGGCGGACTGACTGATCCCCAGTGGCTTCAGGAATTCCTCCGACAGCATCTCTCCGGGATGCGTTGGGGACCTCTCACTAGGCAACCGCCTCGCCACCGGCTCCGGTCCACGATTTTGCCTCATGGTCGTCTTATTCCGTTTAGTGGTAGTCGGTGATTTCGACTTCGTCCGCATAGCCACGCTCCCAACGAAAGCAGATGCGATAAACGAATACCAATATAACCATTAACCCGCTCACGTGCTGCCGTCGCAGTAGGGACTTTGTGGCGAATGCCACAAGCCTCTCACCGCTACAATGGTTGGTTGTAACCGTTCAGCCTCTACCTCGTCATTCCGGCAGGGATTGCTGGAATCCAGTGCCAGGGATGGCAAAAACAGCGGGGGATCTGAACGGCTACAACCGCTGAGATTCGGATTGAGTATGGGAAAAATGATCCGGCCGCTTCGATCTATCCGCAGATTACACAGATTTTCACAGATTAAAAACGAAACAATCTGCGAAAATCTGCGTAATCTGTGGACAAAGAAGAGAATGTAATCTTTTGCGACCGATTTGCGTTCATTCGCGTTCATTTGCGGCTAACCGTCAGGCCCCGATCTCCGCATCGGTCAGATAACAGCCTGGGTCCTCGGCCCAGGGATCGCCGGTGAGCCGGAAGGCCCGGGTGCGGGTGTTGCCGTTGCAGATGTCCAGGTGCACGCATTGGGCGCAGCGCCCGCCGACCGGGCGTGGGCTCTGCTTCAGGCCGGCCAGCAGCGGGTCGGAGAGGTCCTCCCAGATTTCGGAGAAGGGCCGTTCGCGCACATTGCCGAGGCTGTGGTTCCACCAGAAGGTGTCCGGGTGCACATGGCCCAGGTTGTCGATGTTGGCAACCTTCACGCCGGAGGCGTTCCCACCCCAGTTTTGCAGGGCCCGGCGCAGTATGCCGGCCCGATCCGGAAAGCGGCGCTCGGCCCACTGGAACAGGTAGACAGCGTCGGCGTCGTTGTTGCCGGTGACGAATTCGCACAGGAGGCCGTCTCGCAGGCGTTGCCGGCAGGCCGCGATCAGTAGATCCATGGCCTCGCGGGTCATCCGGAAGTGGGCGTCGTCCCCCCGGTTCTGGTTGCCACGGCCCGCGTAATTGAGGTGGGACAGATAGAACTTGCCGACCGCTTCGCGCTCCATCAGTTGCAGCAGGCCCGGCAGGTCTCGGGCATTGTCCCGGGTGAGGGTGAAACGCATGCCGACCCGGATGCCCGCGTCCCGGCACAGGCGGATGCCCCGGAGGGACTCCCGGAAGGCGCCGGGGCGACGGCGGAAACGGTCGTGGCTTTCCTCCAGGCCGTCGATGCTGATGCCGAGATAGTCGAATCCTACCTCTCGAATCCGGGGCAGGTTGGTCTCGTCGATCAGGGTACCATTGGTGGACAGGGCGACGTAGAAGCCGAGCTCCTTGGCGTGCTGCGCCAGGTCGAAGATGTCCGGCCGCATAAGGGGCTCGCCGCCGGAGAGGATCAGCACCGGCACGCCGTACCGGCGCAGATCCCCCATCACCCCCCGGACCTCTTGGGTGGTCAGCTCGCCTTTGAAATCGGTGTCCGCCGAGGTGGCATAGCAGTGCCGGCAGGTGAGATTGCAGCGCCGGATTAGATTCCAGATCACCACCGGTCCGGTCGGCTCGGCGCGCGGCGCGGCGGTGGCCTTCTCCAAGGCGGTGGGGGAGGTGAGAAGCTGCACGTAACGGCTCAACCTGAACATGGTGGTTTCCGGTGCCCGATCAGCCGACGAATCGAAGCCCCGCCTTCTTCAGGATGGCTTCGCTGAACAACACCTCCTGCCTGCGGCAATGTCCGGCGACGATCGCTTCGATGCGCGTGGCGGCGGCCTTCGCCTCGTCCCGGTTGCACCCATGGACCATGGCGAACAGGTTGTAGGGCCAGAGCGGAAGGCGGCGTGGGCGCAGATAGCAATGGCTGACGCAGTCCAGGGCGCCGATCCTTTTGCCGAGGGCCTCGACCTGCTCATCATCCAGGTCCCATACGGACATGCCGTTGCCGCGCAGCCCGAGCCGATAGTGGTTGGGCACGGCACCGATGCGGCGTATGGCGCCGGCCTGCAGCATGCGGCTCAGCCGCTCGATAACGGTCGGGGCATTGCAATCAATCTGGGCCGCGACGGCGGCGAAGGGCTCGGCCTGCAGGGGGTAACCGGCCTGGGTGGCGGCGACAATCCTGCGGTCGAGGTCGCCCGGCTCCAGGGGCTCCACGGCTTTGTCGCGCTCGATTCGCCGCACCGCGATGCCGCCGTCCGCGTCCAGTTGGAGCCGGAACCCCAGGTGGTATTCCCTGAGCTTGGGAAAGTCGTAAACCATCAAGCCGGTCAAGGACCGGATGCGGCGGATCGCACCCGTAAGCTTGCCCTGGTCGGGAGTCGCGAGTACGAACCACATGTTGAGCCGATGATCGCGCCGGTAGTTGTGTGCGACCTCGGGAATGGCATCGAGGATCTTCGCGGTGCGGACGAAGGCCGGCTCCGGCACCGCCATCGCCGCAAGCGTAGAACACCCACCGAGGCGCTCGGCATTGTAAAGGGGACCGAAACGGCTCAGCAGCCTTCTCTCCAGCATGGCGCGGACGGTCGAGATGAGGGTGTCCTCGTCCGTCGCCAGCTCCGCAGCGACCTTTCGGAACGGCCGTTGCGTCAGAGGAAAGCCGCCCTGGAACCGATTCAGGAAGCCGCGTTCGAGAGGGCCTAGTGCCGGCAATCGGCACGTCTCACCAACCGGGTCTCGGACGGTATCTTTCACCGCAGGGCAACCGAACAATAAAGAGCCTTTGCGTTTACCTCCGCTTGCCTCAATGTTCCTCAAACACGGCATCTACCGTGGAGGCGTCCAGAATGCGATCGGTCCAGCGATCGAGTTGCTCCAGGGTGGCTATCTCGAGGCGCTTGCGGGTTGCTGCGTCGAGGGGGCCGAAGCGTTTGACAAGAAGGCGTTCCAGGCCTTCGATCTTCCCTTCCAGCCTGCCTTGCTCCAGGCCTTGCTCCAGGCCTTGCTCCAGGCCTTGCTGCAAGCCTTGTTGTATGCCTCTCTGGATAGCAAGTCGTTCAACACTCGTGACGTAGCGCATTTCGGTTTCTCCTTCGACGGTTTCGATAGCTTGCCATAGCTGTTGCTCGAGTGCATTCGGCAGGCGCATCATCCAATCGATGACGGCAAACAGATCCAGTATGTGCTGCCGGTCCCAACCTTGCCGGTAGAGCGCACGCACGAGGTTGAGCTTGGCCTGATAACGGGCTTGCGGGTTGCCTTTGGTCTGGCGGGTGCGTAGATGCGCGATGGTAACGAGGGCGAAGGGATTGGCGCTCGCCTCAAGTGACTCGATGCGGTCCGCATAGTCGATGAGTTTGACGACCGGAAATTCCAGTGTATGACGGCAGCCGAGGACCTCGAAGCCATAGTGGTCGGGTCGCCATCCGGCATCCGCGTCGGCCAGCACGGCGAGGCTGGCGATGGGACGGGCGTAGCGGTCGAAGAGCCGGTAGTTGTAGGTGAACATGCGCCGGGCGAAGTCGCTGTCGCGTCGCCCCTGGACTTCGATGTGGATGTAGATCCAACGTGGTTCGCCACCCTCGAGGGTGACTTGGACCAGGACGTCGGCAAAACGTTTGCCGAGTTCCGCGTCACGCACCACCTGGCGCAATTCGGTATTCTTGAATTCATGGTCTTGTGCCCAGTCGATTTGAGCATATGCCTCGGGGAAATAGAAGGCCACGAACTCGGGGAAGGCGTGTTCGAGCACCTCTTTCCAGGGACTGTCGTAGGCGTCGCTGTTATTTTGAGGTTCGGTCATGGGAGGTCAGGCGGCGTAACTAACCGGCGTTTTCATGTGTTCATTTGATACATCATCGGTTGCCCTGCCCTTCACCGCCGGCGAGGGTACGGCGGTGTCATCATCGACACCTGCGGCCACATGCTCCGAATCGGCCATCAGAAGGCGCAGGCCAGGTTGTTTCCGGACGCCGACTTCAGGTCCGGAAGTTCGAGCGGGTGGCAAGGGTTCGTCGCCTCGGGATACCGAGTCGCATCGTAGCGGGCGCCACGCTGCTTGAAACAACGCGCGCTGAAGAGGATCGCGCAACCTGTGTCCGCGAGGTCCAGGCGCTCCTTGATCTGCTCCAGTTGATCCAATACCGATGTCCGATTGCGCCCGTGGATCATGGTGAACAGGTTATAGGGCCAGACGGGCGGCCTCGGCAGGCGCCGATAGCTCAGGGTCACGAACGGGAGACGAGCGATGCGGCGGCCGATCTCCGCGACCCGGTCCTCGGGCAGGGCCCAGACCACCATGGCGCTGGCGCGGTAGCCGAGCTCGCGGTGGCGCACCACGACGCCGAAGCGCTTGATTGCTCCCCGGTCGATGAGTCTCGCAAGTCGCGCCATCACCTCTGTTTCCGCAATCCCGAGCTCGCCCGCGATGACGGCGTAGGGCCGCGGCACCAAAGGCAGGCCCTGTTGTACGGCGCGGATCAGGGCTCCATCGGTCGGGTCGGGGACAGGGTTGGAAACACTTGCGCTCACGTCCACTGCAGCGGAAACCCCAGGTCGATGTGGTACTCCTCGATCATCGGCAGGTCCAGCACCTCGATTCCGGTACGGTCCTCGATCTCGTGCATGACCTCGGTGAGACGTTCCTCGTCGGCTGCGGTAAGCACGAACCAGAGGTTGAACCTGTGCGTGCGCTCGTAGTTGTGATTGACCTCCCGGTAACCGTTGACAAGCTCGGCCACCTCCTCGATCCGGTCCTCAGGCACGGCCATGGCGGCCAGGGTGCTGGCGCCGACATGCCGCGGCCGGAGCACAGGTCCGACCCGGCTTACAGCGCCTGCCGCCGCGAGCCGTTCGATACGGGCGATCACCTCCGACTCGCCGACCCCCAGCTGGCCGGCGATCTCTGCGAAGGGTTCGGGCACCAGTGGAAAGCCGCTCTGAAAGTCGTTGAGCAGGCGCCGGTCGACGGCGTCGAGCAGCAGGGCCTTGCCGTGCCTTCTCATAGTCCGATCCGGTGGGCGCGTGCGGTGAGAAAGATGCCGCTCGGCTTGTCCGCGGGTAAGCTCGCCGAGCGCGTAAAGGTCCTGGTGTCATAGACATCCACCCGATCCGCGTCCCGCACCGAGATCCAGACCTCCTCACCGCGGGGCTCGAACTCCATGTGCAGTACGGCCGGACCCGGCTCGAACGCATGGAGCTGCTCGAGGGTCTCGGTATCGAAGACCTGAATGTGACGGTTGTCCGGAAAGGCGAAGTTTACCCATACCTGGCGTCCATCGGGGCGGGCCATTACGAACACCGGCTGACCCTTCACGGGGATGCGGGCGACCTCCCGCCAGTCGTCCATGTCGATCACCAGGACTTGGTGCCGGCCCACCGCGGGGATGAACGCCCGCCGTCCGGCCACCGCCCAGCCCTCCAGGTGGGGCATCTTGTAGACGGGGAGCTTCTGCTCGCCCTGCCCGTAGTCGGGCAGGATGCGGCGTACCCCCGCCTCCGGGTGCCACAGGTCGAGGAGCGCCAGGCCATCCTCCCCGAACAGACCCGCGATGTAATAGCGTCCATCGGGGGAGATCAGGGCATCGTAGGGATTGCGGCCGATGTCCTTAAACTTGCGGATGTCGATACGGGCCGGATCGGTCAGATCCACGACCCAGATCTGGTTCCCATCCCACAGGCTGAACACGAAGCGATTGCCGGGAGCGTCGACCAGCCCGATGACCTTTGATCGCTTTCCCGCGGGTCCGTAAACCGCCGGGATGTCGGCAATCAGCTCCAGGGTCCCGGCGTCGAAGACGCGCACGCCCCCGGGCTCGTAGTTGGAGACGGCCACCATACGGCCGTCCTGTGAGATGGCACCCCCGATGCTGTTGCCCGCCTGCTCGACACGCTTGACGAGGGTGCCGGTGAGCAGATCGACCTTCGACAGTCCGCCGTCGCGGCCGAACACAAAGCCGAAGCGTCCGTCGCGGGAGAAGACCGCGGAGGCATGAGACAGATCGCCGAGACCCTCGATACGCCCCAGGGCGGTGTTCAGCGAGGTTTCGATGAGCTGCAGGCTGCCTGCAGCGCGTTCGACAACAATGCCGAGGTCACCGGTTCCTCGTTGGGCGTCGGCAGTCCCCGTCAGCAACGCCGTCAGCGCAAGGAACAGCAGCGAGCGAGCCGTCATGGTGCCGGTTGCTTCAAGAGGTTCGCAAGCCAGGCAGCCTCCGTATCCGAGAGGAAAGACCGCCAGGGCGGCATTGGGGTACCGGGTCGGCCGAAGAGAATGGTGGCCGCGATGTATTCCGCGGGCTTGCCCACCAGTGCCTGACGCTGAAGCGAGGGACCCAGCCCCCCGGCGAGGGTGAGGCCATGACAGGAGCCGCAGTCCTGCGTAAGCAGATTCCTGAGCTCCGCTTGGCGGCTGGCGGACGGCTCCGCGTCCGCCTGAACAGGCGCGGCAGCGAGCGCGATAAGGCCCGCGATGGATAGAACGGCACGGCCTGCCACGAGCAGGGCGGCCAGCTTAACCTTAACACGCAAGAGGACGATCATCGGCGTGCTCCGCAAGTACCGACAGTAAACAACACCAGCAGGCGGTCGACCTGCTTGCGCGCGAAAGTGTACATCCGGTGCCTTGTGCTCACACTGGGGTTGCCGAGAATAAGGTTAGCTGCAACCAGTTTAATCTAAGACAAGTGCTCGCATTTCAGCTTTGACTCAAGTCAAACGGCTTCGCGGGACCTGTTGGGTTAGGGCGCGTTCAGACGACAGCGTACCCGACTGAACACCGCATGTTGGGCACGAGCCAGGCTCCCTCCTCCGTCGGGACAGGCCTGGCCCTTTACCCAACCTGATTGACTTTTCAATCCGCAGATTACGCAGATTACTTCTTTTTAATCTGTGAGAATCTGCGTAATCTGCGGATAAAAGTCCGATCCCACAGACGATGTTAAATAACCCAAGACCGCGCCTGGTTCTGCCGGAGCGATTAATCTTGCCCCTGCTGCTGCTCGTGTCCTGTTCCGTCGCAGCTGAGCCCCCGACCCTACGGCTGGCGACCTGGAATCTGGAGCATCTCGCCGCGGCTGTCGGCGCCGGCTGCCGGCCTAGGTCTGAGGCGGACTACGCACGTCTGCGCCGGCACGCACGGCGTTTGAACGCCGATCTGATCGCCTTGCAGGAGGTGGAGGATCGGGCGGCCGTCGCGCGCCTGTTCGATCCGGGCACCTATGCCATCGAGATCGCGCGCCAACCGGACCGGAACCTGGGCCCTTGCCGCCGTCAATCCGGACAGATGCGGACCATGCAACGCACGGGGTTTGCGATCAACCGAGAGCGATTGACCAAGCTGGGGCTGAGCTACCGCCGCCTGCCGGATTTTGCGGCGATCGGCATGGGCTCCCAACGTTGGGCGACCCGCATCCTGATCGAGCCCGCGGATGGAACAGGCGACGGGATCCAGCTGCTGGCGGTGCACCTGAAAGCCGGCTGCGCCTACAACCGGCTCGACGGTAAGGTCGACCGAGACCAGTGCAGACTACTGATACGACAGCGCGGGATCCTGGAAGAATGGATCGACGCCAGGGCGAGCGCCGGCGAAGGCTTTGTCCTGTTGGGCGACTTCAACCGCCAGCTCGACCAGCCGCGCGACGACTTCTGGTCCGCCATCGACGACGGGGCGGTGTGTACCTGGATACCGGATTCCAGGCTGGGACGCAGGTGCCGGCCGCAGACCTCACGCCCGGATCCGGGCGCGGACCTGGTGCTGGCTAACACGGGCAGGCCCTTTCCCTTCCCCCTCAATCCCCGCTATCCCTACGCCATCGACCACATTGTCATGGATGCGGTAACGGCCCGCAGGATCGTCCTCGGAAGCTATGCCGTACTGGATTACGGAGGCGACCACCCTGCCCCCTCGGATCACCACCCGGTAGCTATCTCACTGCGTCCCACTCATCGCTAGGTAACGGCTCGCGAACATATCTTTTCAATCCGCAGATTATTTCGTTTTTCATCTGTGAAAAGCTGTGCATACGGAAGGACACGCCCTCGCGGGCTTGCAGACGGGAGACCACGGCAAAGGAGAAATCCCAATATTCTTTCTAATCCACAGATGCCAGCGTCTTAACGCAACCTATCCCCATATTACCCCCCGCGTGGCCGGCCCGCGCGGACCTCGCGTCGGGTGTAGGTTGGGTTAGGCGCGTGAGAGAACGCCTTGTGGGGCACGGCGCTGAACGCGCCGTAACCCAACACGTCCGATCCCACAGACAATGCTAAATAACCCAGGACCGCGCCGGGCCGGGCACGGCATCGCTTCAATTCTGCGTATTGCGACACCCTCCTGGGGCGGTAGGCAGGTGCTCACCACACCATTGATGCGGTTCGCCGCCGGGCGCGTCCCGCGCCCGGCGACTCACCACATCCTACGGGCTTTGCCCAATCTACGGGTTACGGTTTCACCGCCCGTAGAGCTTGACCAAACGCCGCATCCGACCAGGCAGCTCGGACCCTACCTGGTCCCAGGAAAAACGCCAGCGCCAATTGCCCTCGCTGGTGCCCGGCAGGTTCATGCGGTGAGCACCGTCGAGACCCAAGACATCCTGCATGGGCAGGATCGCCAAATGGGCGCGTGAGCCCAAGGCGCACCGGATCAGCGGCCAGGGCATGTCCTCCGCTGGATAACCTAGGTAGGCGTCCACCCGGTCGCGGGTTGCCGGGTCCAGGGACCGATACCAGCCGAGGGTGGTGTCGTTGTCGTGAGTGCCCGTGTAGACCAGCGCGTCGCGAGCGTGCTGGAAAGGCAGGTGGGGATTGAGGGCCCCCTCGGAGAAGGCGAACTGCAGCACCCGCATGCCGGGCAGGTGATGCCGCTTGCGTAGGGCGTCCACCGCTGGGGTGATGACGCCCAGGTCTTCCGCGATCAGGGGCAAGCGGTCGAAGTGCCGGTGCAGGCATGCAAAGAGCTCGTCGCCGAGGGACCTTACCCAGTGCCCCTTGACGGCGGTTTCCTCCGCCGCCGGGATCTCCCAGCAGGCATCGAAACCCCGAAAGTGATCGATGCGCACCATGTCGAACAGGCGCAGCTGGGTACGGATCCGATCCAACCAGAAGCGGAAGCCGTCGGCCCGCATCCGGTCCCAGCGATAGAGGGGATTGCCCCAGCGTTGACCGGTGGCGGAGAAGTAATCCGGCGGCACCCCGGCCACCACCCGCAGGCTGCCGTCCGCATTCAGATCGAAATCATAGGGCCGGGCCCACACCTCGGCGCTGTCGTGGGCCGCGAAGATGGGCATGTCACCGAAGAGCTCGATGCCGACGGCGTTGGCATGCCCACGCAGGACCTGCCACTGGTTGAAGAACAGGAACTGCTCGAAGCGGATATAGTCGAGGTCTTCCCGGAGGTGCCGTCGCGCCTGCTCCAGGGCATCCGGGTCACGCCGGCGCAGGGCCGGCGGCCAGTCCCACCACGGGGCCTGCCGCTCTTCCCGCAGGGCCTGGAACAGGGCGTAGTCGTCCAGCCAATAGTCGTTCTCCGCCGTGAAGTCGGTCAGCGCCCGGTGGTCCGAAGCCGACCCGCGTTTCCGGAATCCGTCCCAGGAGCGGCGCAGGGCCTCGCTCTTGGCCACCTCGGTACTACCCTTGGGGAGGGCCGGCAGCCAGCCACGCTCCAGGAGGGGCTCGAGGGCGATGAGCCGCGGATTCCCGGCATGGACCGAGCTGGTCTGATACGGCGAGCCGTCCGGCCGGGTGGGTCCCACCGGTAACACCTGCCACACCGACATGCCGCAATCGGCCAGAAGGCCCACGAAGTTATGGGCCTCGGGACCGATCGAGCCACAGGGACCGATCCCAGGCAGGGAGGTCAGGTGCAGGAGAATACCGGTGCGGCGCCGGTCGAGGCCGGCGGCCGGTGTCTGTTTCTCGTTCAACATCGGGGGTTCAGCATCTGGGATCAACGGACATGGTGAACTTCCTGGCCCAACATCTCGGGTGTTACCAGCGTTACTCCGCCCTCGCTGACGTAGAAGCCCCGCTCGGCGTCCGCCTGCGGGTCCAGGCCCAAGGTCAGACCTCCCGGAAGACGGCACCCCCGGTCGATGATGCTGCGGTGAATCTCGCAGTTGCGGCCTACGTCCACGCCCGGCAGGATCACCGCGTCCTTGACATAGCTGTAGGAATTGACACGCACGTTTGAAAACAGCAGGGAGTGGCGCACTTTGGCACCCGAGATCACACAGCCGCTGGAGACCATGGAGTCCACCGCCATGCCGCGCCGCTCCTCGTCGTCGAACACGAACTTGGCCGGCGGCAATTGCTCCTGGTAGGTCCAGATGGGCCAAGACTCGTCATAGAGGTTGAGCGGCGGCGTCACGCCGATGAGTTCCTGGTTCGCCTCCCAGAAGGCATCCACGGTCCCCACATCACGCCAATAGCCCTGATCACCGCCGGGCACATCCCGAAAGGGATAGGCCATCACCCGATATTTGGTGATGACATCGGGAATGATGTCCTTGCCGAAGTCGTGGGTGGAGTCGGGCTGGTCCGCGTCCCTGATGAGCTGCTCGAACAGGAAGCCGCTGTTGAAGACATAGATCCCCATGGAGGCCAAGGCATAGTTCGGGCGTTCGGGAATCGGCTCGGGATGCGCCGGCTTCTCCCGGAAGCTGCGGATCCGGTTCTCGGTGTCCACCGCCATGATGCCGAACTGCTTGGCATGTTCCAACTCAACCTCGATGCAGCCCACCGTCATGTCGGCGTCCACACGGACATGCTGGGCCACCATGGCCCCATAGTCCATCTTGTAGACATGATCCCCGGCCAGCACCAGCACATACTCCGGATTGTGGTTACGGATGATGTCCAGGTTTTGATACACAGCATCGGCGGTACCCGCATACCAGTCCGCCGCGGCGATCCGTTGTTGGGCCGGCCAGAACTCGACGAACTCCCCGAATTCCCCATGCAAACTGCCCCACCCCTTCTGGATGTGCAGGATCAGCGAATGGGCCTTGTACTGGGTGAGCACACCGATCCGGCGGATCCCCGAGTTGACACAGTTGGATAAGGGGAAATCCACGATCCGGAACTTACCGCCGAAGGGCACTGCGGGCTTGGACCGCCACTCGGTGAGCTGCTTGAGGCGGGAGCCACGGCCGCCGGCGAGGATCAAGGCCAAGGTATTGCGCGTCAGGTGACTGACGAAACGCGGACCATCCGGCATAGATCCTCCCCTTGCGCTGCACTGCCGACATCATGCCGCTCGCCCCTAAGCAATCGGGGGCGTACTCGGGGCCTGGGCCGGATCCGATCAGCAACGCCTCGGCTACCCACCACCCTGATCGGAAGTGGCCTATGTTAGCATTTTCACATCTTTCAGAGGTGTATTCATTCTTTATCCGCAGATCACGCAGCCGTAGGATGGGCAAAGCAAGCGCCCGGCAAGGGTCTTAAGGTTTCGGCCACTGCGCGGAGGTTCCCGAACCGCGGCAGCCTGATAGGATGCACAAAGCGAAATCTCAGCCCGTAGGGCGGGAGAAGCCAGGGACGGCGCATCCCGCCGATGGTTCCGGCGGGATGCGCTGCGCTTTCCCGCCCTACGGGCTCTTAATTTTCTTAGTAAAAACGGATTTGCCCTACTGGACGTACCGCTTCCATGCCCACCGGGACGAGCGATCGGGCACAGCCCTCCGACGCCATCGCACGCATCCTGGAGGCGCGCTACCAGGACCCCTTCCAGGTCCTCGGTAGACACCTCGCAGGAGACCGTTGCCTGGTCTGGGCCTTCCTGCCCGGAGCGGAAACCGTCCGTATCCCGGAGGCCCCTGTCGAGCTGACGCGGCTCCCAGGCACCGACCTGTTCGTATGGGAAGGAAGCCCGGGCGCGGTCCCGGCGCGTTACCGCCTGAACTGGGAGGACCGGGCGGGCAACCGCTACAGCCGCTACGACCCCTATTGTTTTCCACCCCAGCTCCCGGACCTCGAGCTGCGCCTGTTCAGCGCGGGCCGCCACTGGCACGCCCACCGTTTCCTCGGCGCTCATCTATGCACCCCGGATGGGATACCGGGCGTGCGTTTCGCCGTCTGGGCCCCCAACGGGGAGCGCGTTAGCGTGGTGGGTGATTTCAACCACTGGGACGGACGCGCCCACCCCATGCGACTGCGGGGCGACTCAGGCGTCTGGGAGCTCTTCATCCCCGGCCTCGGCGCCGGCGACCTTTACAAGTTCGAGCTCCGAGACCGCCAGGGCAGCATCCAGATAAAGATCGACCCCTACGCCAGATCCTTCCAACAGCGGCCCCGGACCGCCGCCTACATCTGCGGCGCAAGCAGATTCCGCTGGCAGGACCAGGCCTGGATGCAGGCCCGGGCTAGGTCCGATTGGCAACACCTACCCCTGTCTATCTACGAGGTCCACCTGGGCTCCTGGCGCCGAGGCCCTAAAGGGCAGTTCCTGACCTACCGGGCGCTTGCCGAACAGCTGGCGGACTATGCATTGGCGCTGGGTGTCACCCATATCGAGCTCCTGCCCATGACCGAGCATCCCCTGGACGCCTCCTGGGGCTATCAAGCCACCGGCTACTTCGCCCCCACCAGCCGCTTCGGCACCCCGGACGACTTCCGCTGGTTCGTCGACCACCTCCACCGTCGGGGCATCGGCGTCATCCTCGACTGGGTGCCGGCCCATTTTCCACGCGATACCTTTGCCCTGGCCCGTTATGACGGCTCCGCCCTCTATGAATACGAGGACCCGCGCCGAGGCGAGCACCAGGACTGGGGCACCCTGATCTTCGACTATGGACGCAACCAGATACGGAACTTCCTGATCTCCAGCGCTCTCTACTGGCTGGATGAGTTCCACCTGGACGGCCTGCGGGTCGACGCCGTCGCCTCCATGCTCTATCTGGACTACTCACGCCAGCCGGGCGAGTGGCTCCCGAACCGGCACGGCGGGAACGAGAACCTGGAAGCGGTGGAGCTTCTGCGCCGGCTCAATGTGGTGACCCACGAGCGCCATCCAGGCATCCTGATGATCGCCGAGGAATCCACCGCCTGGCCGGCGGTGTCGCGCCCCACCCACTTGGGTGGCCTGGGGTTCGGCATGAAATGGAACCTGGGTTGGATGCACGACACCCTGGCCTATCTCGCCCAGGACCCGATCTATCGCCACCGCCACCAGGAGCGGCTCACATTCGGCCTGCACTACGCCTTCAGCGAGAACTTCATTCTGCCCTTCTCCCACGACGAAGTGGTGCACGGCAAAGGCTCCCTCCTGGACCGGATGCCCGGCGATGCCCGGCAGAAATTCGCCTCCCTGCGCCTGCTCTACAGCCTGATGTTCACCTATCCGGGCAAGAAGCTCCTGTTCATGGGCTGTGAGTTCGGCCAGACCAAGGAATGGGACGCCGCCGGAGCGCTGGATTGGCAGCTGACGGAACACCCCCGACACCAAGGCATCCGCCGACTGGTGGCCGATCTCAACCGACTCTACCGGTCACACCAGGCCCTCCACGACCTGGATTTCTGCGCCGCCGGATTCGAGTGGATCGACTGCCACGACAGCGCCCAATCCGTAATCAGCTACCTCCGCAAGGACCGCGGCGGCAAACAACTCCTGGCCGCCGTCTTCAACTTCACTCCCCTCCCCCGCCGGGATTATCGCCTCGGCGTGCCCCGACCCGGCTTCTATCGCGAGGCCATCAACTCGGACGCCGAAATCTACGGCGGCAGCAATCTCGGCAACCGAGATGGCGTCGCTTCCCAACCCCTAAACTGCATGGGCTGGCCACACTCCATTCCCCTCGTCCTCCCGCCGCTGGGGGCGGTTATCCTGATACACGAGCCCCTCTCGGATTGAGTATGGGAAAAGATATCTTTTTATCCACAGATTGCGCAGAGTCCGGAGGGATCTTTTCCCACAGCCAACACCAAATAATCCAGGACCACGCCCGGACAGGCACGGCGTCGAACGCGGCGTAACGCAACACGACGCCTTTTCTGGCAGCACCAAACAATGCCGGACAGCACTGTTTGGGGGACCGGAGTTGGCTGGAAGTCCCAAGATGCCGTTCGCGGCTTGCCTGCCCCGTCCCTGGGGCAGTCGGCAGGCGCTCACCGCATCTACGAGCTTTGCCCGACCTGCACTGTTGGCAACTGGTCATAACAGGACACCCTCAATGCGATCCAGGGCCTGCTCCAGATTCTCCCGGCTGGTGGCGATGGAGATACGCATGTGCCCGGCGAGGCCGAAGGCGGAGCCGGGGACCAGGGCGACCCCGGCCCGCTCGATCAGGAACTCCGCCAAGTCCAGGTCGTTGCGTACCGTGCCGAGGGCCTCGATCAGTCCCTTCACCTGCGGGAAGACATAGAAGGTGCCGTCGGTAGGCAGACACCGGATGCCGGGTATGCGGTTGAGGCGTTCCACTACATAGTCGTGGCGCTCCTTGAAGGCCGCGGTCATGGTCTGGATGCAATCCTGGGGACCTTCGAGCGCCGCCTGGGCGGCCACCTGAGAGATGGAAGTGGGATTGGAGGTGCTCTGGGATTGCACCTTCTTCATGGCCTTGATGATCTCCTGGGGACCGCCAGCATAACCGATGCGCCAGCCCGTCATCGCGTAGGCCTTGGAGACGCCGTTGAGCACCAGGATGCGCGGAGCCAGATCGGGACAGGCGTGGAGGATGTTGACGAAGGGTTCATCGGCGGCCCATCGGATGTGCTCGTAAATGTCGTCGGTCGCTATGATGGCGCGCGGAAATTCCCGTAGCACCTCGCCGAGATCGGCGAGTTCTGCGCGCGTGTAGGCTATGCCGGTGGGATTGGAGGGGCTGTTGATGACGACTAGCTTGGTCTGCCTGGTCATGGACGCCCGCAGCTGAGCGGGCGTGATCTTGTGCTTCTGATCCGCCCCGGCGTGTACCAGCACCGGGGCACCGCCGGCCAGGATGGCCATATCCGGATAGGAGACCCAATAGGGGGTCGGGATGATGACCTCGTCGCCCGGGTCCAGGATGGCTTGGGCCAGGTTGTAGAAACTGTGCTTGCCGCCGCAGGAGACCAGGATCCGGTCCGGGGTATAGGCGAAGCCGTTCTCGCGCTGGAATTTGGCGACGATCGCCTGTTTGAGCTCGGGGGTGCCGTCTACCGCTGTGTATTTGGTGAAGCCGTCCTGGATGGCGGCGATGGCCGCCGCCTTGATGTGATCGGGGGTATCGAAGTCCGGCTCCCCGGCGCCGAGTCCGATGACGTCCTTACCGGCGGCGCGCAGGGCCTGGGCACGGGCCGTGACGGCGAGGGTGGGAGAGGGCTTGACGGCCTGTACGCGGGCGGAAAGCTTGATGCTCATTCTCAGGGGTCTCTCGGTGCTTATCGTTGGAGCGGGTAGCGCCCTGGTGTTCGGCGCTCAAACCACTAATGATAGCTAAAGCCCGGACCCCAAGCACAGGGGAAGATGCGGCCGACCGGGAGAGCGTGTATTTTCGGGATAGCGTTCGCACCCGCCCTACCCCCACCGTGTTTTGACCTCCCCACCATCCTGAACTAAGCTGCCTTGAATCGGTGGCCGATCGGCATCAACCCCCACTGTTTGAGGGGAAAACTTTCAGTGACAAAGATTGCTTTCATCTCATCATGGAAACCACATTGAATTTCGAGAAGGTCTGGCAGTTGTTCCAGGAAACGGACCGTAAATTCAAAGAAACGGACCGCAAGTTCCAGGAAACAGACCGCAAGTTCCAGGAGACGCAGCGGGCCTTGGACCGCAAATTCCAGGAAACAGACCGTAAATTTCAGGAAACGGACAAGCGGATGAAGGCCTTGCAGGATCTGTTCGAAGGCCAGTGGGGCAAGCTGATGGAGAGCCTGGTGGAAGGGGATCTGGTCCAGTTGTTGAAGGGACGTGGAGTCCGGATCAACAATACCTCGACCCGGTGCAAGGGCTCTCGGGACGGAGAGAGCTATGAGTTCGACATCATTGCGCACAATGGGGAGGAGATCGTTATCGTAGAGGTGAAGACGACCCTGCGGGTCGGGCAGGTCGAGAAATTCATCAAGCGCCTCCACCGAGCCAAACATTACCTGCCCGAATACCGTGCCTATAGGGTGCTGGGTGCGATGGCCTATCTGCGCGCGGAGCAAGCGAGTGACCAGTACGCGCAAAACCAAGGGTTATTCGTGATTCGGGCCACCGGCGACAGCGCCGCCATCGTCAACCCCGCGGGCTTCCAGCCCCGGAAGTTCGGATAGAGCCAACATCTTTCTCCGCCGGTGGGTACGTTGTCCAAGGCATTCGTGCTCGAATCCGGCTTCGCTCCCGCCGGGGACCAGCCGCAGGCAATCCGCCGCCTGGAGGCGGGTCTGAATGACGGCGAGGCGGGCATGACACTGCTCGGAGTGACCGGCTCGGGCAAGACCTTTACCATCGCCAACCTGATCGCGCGGGTCCAGCGTCCGGCCCTCGTGTTGGCCCCCAACAAGACCCTGGCAGCCCAGCTCTACGGGGAGATGCGGGAATTCTTTCCGCACAATGCGGTGGAATACTTCGTCTCCTACTACGACTACTACCAGCCCGAGGCCTATGTAGCCGCCAGTGATACCTACATCGAGAAGGACGCCTCCATCAACGAACACATCGAGCAGATGCGCCTGTCGGCCACCAAGGCCCTGTTGGAGCGCCCGGATGTCATCATCGTTGCCACTGTCTCCTCGATCTATGGTCTCGGCGACCCCGATGCCTACCTCAAGATGGTCCTGCACCTCTCCCGCGGCGACCTGCTCGACCAGCGGGCTATGCTGCGGCAGTTGGCCAATCTCCAATACAAGCGCAACGAGGTGGAGCTGCACCGGGGGACCTACCGGGTGCGTGGGGACGTGATCGACATCTACCCGGCGGAAGCGGACGCCGAGGCGGTCCGGGTGGAGCTGTTCGACGACGAGATCGAGGCTATTTCTCTCTTCGATCCCCTGACCGGTGAGGTAATGCGCAAGGTCCCGCGCTACACGGTCTTTCCCAAGACCCACTATGCAACCCCGCGGGAGACGATCCTGAACGCGGTCGGGCAGATCAAGCAGGAGCTTAAGGAACGCCTGGACTGGCTGCGGGAGCACGCCAAGCTGGTAGAGGCCCAACGCCTGGAGCAGCGCACCCGGTTCGACCTGGAAATGATGTTGGAGGTGGGTTACTGCTCGGGGATCGAGAACTACTCCCGCTATCTCTCCGGCCGTGCCGCCGGCGAGCCGCCGCCGACCCTTTACGACTATCTGCCCCCCGATGCCTTGGTGGTGATCGACGAGAGTCACGTGACCGTGCCCCAGTTAGGGGCCATGTACCGCGGCGATCGCTCCCGCAAGGAGAACCTGGTAGCGTACGGATTCCGATTGCCCTCGGCCCTCGACAACCGGCCCCTGCGCTTCGAGGAGTTCCAGGCTCGCCAGCCCCAGACCATCTATGTCTCGGCCACCCCCCGCGAGTTCGAGATCCAGCACTCGGGGGCCGTGGTGGAGCAGGTGGTGCGCCCCACCGGCCTGGTGGATCCTGAGGTAGAGGTACGTCCTGCCCTGACCCAGGTAGACGATCTGCTCTCGGAAATCCGGATCCGCGTCACCCGTCACGAACGGGTCCTGGTCACCACCCTGACCAAGCGCATGGCCGAGGACCTGACCGACTACCTGGATGAGCACGGCGTGCGCGTGCGCTACCTACATTCGGACATCGATACCGTCGAGCGGGTGGAGATCATCCGCGACCTGCGCCTGGGGGAGTTCGATGTGGTGGTGGGGATCAACCTGCTGCGCGAGGGGCTCGACATGCCGGAGGTCTCCCTGGTGGCTGTCCTGGACGCGGACAAGGAAGGCTTTCTGCGCTCGGAGGGCTCACTGATCCAGACCATCGGACGGGCCGCGCGCAACGCCAATGGTAAGGCTATTCTCTATGCCGACGAGATAACCGGCTCCATGCGGCGCGCCATCGACGAGACCGAACGCCGGCGCGCCAAGCAGATCACCTTCAATGCCGAGCACGGCATTACCCCCCAAACCATCCGCAAGGCGGTGACGGATATCCTGGAGGGCGCCACCCCCGGCGCGGCCACTTGGTCCCGGGGGCGGGCCCAGGAGTACGCCAAGGTAGCGGAAGAGGTGGCCGAGTACGCCAGCCTGACACCGGCGCAGATGGCCAAGAAGCTCAAGGCCCTGGAGAAGGCCATGTACCGTCATGCCAAGGAGCTGGAATTCGAACAGGCCGCCGCCATCCGCGATCGCATCCGGGAGCTGCGGGGACGGGGGATTGCGGCGTGAGGACAATTGGAGCCGCAAAGATGTAAACTACGAATCACGCGAATCTGCGCGAATTAGATTAAAGTAGGATGTGGTGAGCGCCTGCCTACCGTTCCAGGAGCGCCTGTCTGTGCTGGCCTACCCACCAACCACCTCAGGGATAGGCCAGACACGGCAGACAAGGGGCAGGCAGCGAACCGCATCAAAGGAATCCTGAATTATTTGGCGCTTCGTGGCCCTGATCTCCGTCGGAATCCTGGTCCTGTAACCTACCGACTCGTCGGGTCGGCAGACGCCTTCTTGGGTGGCACCAAATAACGCCGAACAGATGCAATCTGAGTTATTCGGCGTTGTCTGGAGGATTTAACTCGTATTTTCAAGCGAGTCCCGCCTCACCCAATGGATCGAGGATTCTCAGCCTATCCGTAGCCTCATCTTCATAGATGCGCACTATCCGTCGCCGCCCGTCACGCCATAAAAAAAACACTTCAGGGTCGTCGTCGTCATCGTCAGGCATTGCGGCTAGGATACCCTTGAGCGAGAGCCCGGCGAGTGTCTCTAGCATTGCCTGCAACTCCCGATCGAATAAGAAGACGTCGGCAGTATGAGTGAAATCCCCTTTCACAGAGGAGACAAGGGCCCCATTTTCTTGCGCCTCGAGAAACGGCTCTCCCTGCTCGTAAGAAGAAATATTCTTACGCGTTATTCCGAGTGCCTTCAGGCAATCCGCTATATTTCCGTCGGGGACATTCAATAATAGAGAACGTGAAATCATTTACATCTCCTCCAGATCTCCAATACCTGGTCAATTTTTTTCTGATCGAGCCCAGGGGTATTCTTTGCAAATTTCATTGCTTCTTTCTGGGAGACCGAATTCAGTTTTTTAAGGAACTGATGTTGGGGACGGTCGATATCAACCATGCCTGGGCCCGATTTCGGATACAGAGTCCCTGTATCTGGACGGTATCCGTAACGCCTATCACCAACGATATATTGGAATTCCTGCACCGGTCGCCGGTCACGCCAGGAATCGACTTCCTCCTGGGACCAATCGACGGGTTCGAATGCCGGATCGGAGCGCATCTCGTCGATCAGGTCCCATAAGTTGCCTTGCTTCTGCCCTTGGCGCAGGCGTGTGTACTCGTCCTCAGACAAGAGCACGGCGACGGGCTTACCGCGGCGGGTGATGTGTACGGCCTCACCCCGCTCCGCCTGGTGGATGAGGCGGGTTAACTGGGTTTTGGCCTCGGCGATCGAAGTTTGAGACATCTCCGGAGTCTCCTGGTCATGTTTCTGACCATTTTAGGCCTTCCGGTGGATGTTGTCACCCTCATCGCGGTGTCGAATTGCCGGCCAGCACAGGTGGTATAGAGAATGAAAATACTGATCTTGGCTACCGCTTTCTCCGGTATGGTGCAACGCGTCCTAATGGAGTTGAAGGCCCTGAACCATATCCTGGATGAACACCATGATGTGGTTCGAAGAAGACTTTTGCGACACCCTCCCGGAGGCAGAGGGAGTGAAATGCGCAGATTGTTCCATGTGGAAGTATAATGGCATCGATGCTCCTCTAGGCATTCTCTCGCGCGGCTTAACGCAACCTACACTGCCGGGAGCAACTGGTTAATCGAAAAGAAATTGATACACACTCGCCCTGGAATGTACTAGGCGGTCTCCATAAGCTCCAGCGCATTGCCGTCCGGATCCCTGCAAAAGATTGCAGGACGGCCGGAGCGGCTGCGGGTGAACGTGATGCCGGCCTGCTCCAAACGGAGCGCAAGCGACGCCACATCTTTCACCGCCAAGGCCAAGTGACGGTCCCGTCCACCATGCTGTGGACGCCCCTGTAACGGGTCCGGATTGGGTAGCTCTAAGAGATGGATCTGCTGATCGCCGACCCACAACCAAGCCCCCGGATAACCGAGATCCGGACGCTGCTTGTCGGGTATCAACCCCAGCAGACCACGGTAGAAGACGAGTGACCGCTCCGTGTCCGCAACGATCAAGCTGACGTGGTGGATGCGAACTTCTTCGGGCATCCGATAATCCCCCGTTTCACATTCGATCGCGCTGCCGGCACGCGCGGCCTCGCGTTAAGTGTAGGTTGGGTTAGGCGCGCTGCCTGATCCCGAAGGACACAAACAACGTTGAACGCGCCGTAACCCAACACGCCGGACTTGATAACGGCAGTGGCTCAGTTTGAAAATTTTACGCTTGGCCGCTCACTTTCCGGCCCATTTAACGCCAGGACGCAAGGGCGCCAAGACGCAAAGTTTCTTCGTTCTTTCTTTGCGTCTTGGCGTCCTTGCGTCATTGCGTTTTTTCGCAATTTCCGTTTTTTCGCGAACTGAGCCACTATCCAAATAACCCAGGACCGCGCCCGGACAGGCACGGCGCCGAACGCAGCGTAACGCAACACGACCCTCGGATCCATTTTTACCAGACAGCTTCTTATACTATATAAGGACTCCTGCCACTCAAGACGCCACTCTGCATACCATGAACCCGGATTTGGATCGTCTCCAGCCCTACCCTTTCGAACGGCTTGCCGCGCTGATCGCCGGTGTGGAGCCGCCGTCCGGATCGGACCGGATCCTACTCTCCATCGGTGAGCCCAAACACACTCCCCCGGCCTTGATCGCGGAGGCGATGAGCGCCCATTTACAGGGTTTGTCCATCTATCCGAACACCCGCGGACTCCCGGAGCTACGAGCGGCCATTGCACACTGGCTCACGCGCCGCTTCAACCTGCCGGATGGGGACATGGATCCGGAACGCCAGGTATTGCCGGTGAACGGCACCCGCGAGGCCCTGTTTTCCTTTGCTCAAGCCGTCGTGGACCCAGGCCCCGATCCCCTGGTGTTGATGCCCAATCCCTGCTACCAAATCTATGAGGGAGCGGCCCTACTGGCCGGGGCCCAACCCTACTACTTACCCTGCACCGAAGAGAATCGCTTCATACCGGATTTCGATTCCGTGGCCGTGGATATCTGGCGGCGTTGTCAGCTCCTCTACATCTGCTCACCGGGGAATCCCACCGGGGCGGTCATCCGGCAAGCCACTTTGCAGCGGCTGATCGCCATGGCCGAAGCATACGATTTCATCATCGCTGCCGACGAGTGCTACTCGGAGCTCTACTTCGACGAGGCGGCGCCACCCGTGGGGTTGCTCCAGGCAGCCGCGGCCATGGGATACCGGGATTACCGACGCTGTGCGGTGTTCCACAGCCTGTCCAAGCGATCCAGCGTGCCGGGGCTGCGCTCGGGCTTCGTCGCCGGGGACGCCCGGATCATCGAGCGCTACTTCCGCTATCGCACCTATCACGGCTGTGCCATGCCCCTACATCACCAGTACGCCAGCATCGCCGCCTGGGGCGACGAGGGGCATGTGGTTGCCAACCGTCGAGCTTACCGGGAGAAGTTCGACGCGGTCCTGGCGATACTGGATGGCCTGCTGCCCGTTTCCCGACCGGATGGGGGCTTCTATCTGTGGCCGTCGACCCCGATCGAGGATACCGAGTTCGCCCGCGGGCTGTTTGCCGAAGAAAACCTGATCGTCCTACCGGGGCGTTACCTCTCACGCGAAGTGAATGGGGTGAACCCGGGTGCCCGGCGTCTGCGTCTCGCCCTGGTGCCTCCTCTGAATGAATGCGTGGAAGCGGCGCAACGCTTGCGGCGCTATGTCGATTCTCTGTAGGCAATCGGTGTCGGGGCGAAGCTAAGAGGCTATCTAAAAACTAATACAGGGAACTCCAGAATCCTATCTGGAATCAGGGTTCGATGGAGGCAAGCTCGTTAACGGAATCAAGAACAGTCGGTGATGGTGAACCGATTACGACCGATTTGCGTTGATTCGCGTTCATTTGCGGCAAAAAAGAATTTCCTAACCATACGCAGCTCCTCAGCACCATGACACCCCTTGAAAGATACCAAGCCGATCTGGCCCGAGAAGATTTCGAGCATGATCCGAAGCAGGCGGCGGTGGTGCGGGCACTGCAACAGGTCTACGAGGAGCTGATAGCCAGGGAGCAGGACGACCGCGGCGGGCTTTTCAAGCACCTGAGATTTACCGCCCGCTCCCGCCTGGATCCGGTACGTGGCCTCTATCTGTGGGGAGGGGTAGGACGCGGCAAGACCCATTTGGTCAATGAGTTCTACAAGGCATTGCCGTTTCCCCGGAAGCTACGGGTCCATTTCCATCTGTTCATGCTGGACCTGCACGGAGAGCTGAAGAAGCTGCCAGCTACCCCCGATCCCGTTCCCCTGGTGGCGGAAAGCCTGTCCATGCAGTTCAAGGTCCTCTGCCTCGACGAGTTCCACGTCACCGACATCACCGACGCTATGTTGCTGGGCCGCTTGTTGACGGCCCTGTTCGAGCGCGGCGTCACCCTGGTCACCACCTCCAATATCCACCCGGACGATCTTTACCGCGACGGGTTACAGCGCGAGCGCTTCGTACCCGCCATCAAGCTCATCAAGGATCACACCCGGGTCATCTGCCTCGACGGGGATGAAGACTATCGGCTCCGCTCGCTCGAACATGCGGAGATCTATCATTTTCCATTGGACGCGGAGGCCGACAACAGCCTACTGAAGGGCTTTCATGGACTACGACCGGAAGGCGTCGTGGAAGGGGGGGAGATCGAAATCGAAGGCCGGCCCATCCCCACCGCCCGGTACGCGGACGGGATCGCATGGTTCGACTTCAAGGCCCTGTGCGACGAGCCCAAGGGCACCATCGACTATATCGAGATCGCCCGCTGCTTCCATACGGTCTTCATCGCCAACATTCCCCAAATGGGCGATGAGGAAAAAGACCAGGCCGCGCGCTTTATCCGCCTAGTGGATGTCCTCTACGATCATAATGTGAACCTGGTCGCCTCCGCCGCCGCTGCCCCTACCGAGCTCTATATCTCGCGTTCTCCGCTCGCGTTCGACTTCACACGCACCGCGAGCCGTTTGGAAGAGATGCGCAGTCACGACTACCTGGCCCGCAGCCATTTGCCCTAATCTGGTCGGCCCTTCGCCGTCACACCCCTCCGCCGTGCGCCGCCTACTCTGGCCGCTGCTGACTGCTGTCCCATCACGCCCGGCGGTGCCGGCCCGCGCGCGGCCCGCGTCACGCTCGGGTCCGGTGGTCATTCCAACCCTTTCACCCTGGCCCTCCGGCCGGCTCCCATGGCAACCACCGCCCCCTTCGGGTTCGATGCTGACGCCAGCCCTTTCGGACTGGCCCTCACTGCGACTCCCCTCGGGACACCGACCGCCAGTCAGACAGCGCTCCCCGGATACGAACTTGAACTTTCCGCCGCCTTTACCCTCTCCCCGGGACCTGGCGGCCTTCGTCAGCTGATGCTGACTCACCCGCGGACCCAGCCTTCTCTGCGGTTTCTGTTCGTCGGCTCGCACGTTTGCACTCGGGCTTCCTTCCGACATCCCCGCGCCGGTTTGCCCTTGCCGTCGGCTCGTCGTTACCGTCGTCTCAACGGCCATTCAGGTACTCCTACACGGGACTTACACCCCATCCGTTCATGCCCATGCCGGGCGTACATCCAAAGCGGCGGCCGGATTGTGCTACCTGGCCGACCCCCCGCTTATGCCTGGCGCTGTAGGTTCCGGTAAACATCGGGGTCAGGTTGCCGCCGCACTCCAAAACGTCCGGTGGTACCCTTCCATGATCCTTGGCAGTCCGGAATCCATAAAGAGCCAAGAAATTTATACGCGCCTGCCCTGATGTGTATTGCACCGAACTATTCATGCGTGACGCGATATCAGTCGGCACTCAAGGTCATGGTGACCCACTCCCCCACCGGCGGCAGCCGTCCGCGCGCCACGGCAGCGATGAACCCGGGCTCGGGTACGCAGTGCTCGATCTGCAGGGCATCCTGAGCCGCTGGCTGGTGACGATCGAGGAGACCACGACCGTCTGCCTTGACCTGGGCCTCGAGAGCCGTCCAGGCAATGTGAAACTGCTGCAGTCGGTCTTCCGGGGTCGCGGCGGCGATTCGAGCCGCCTGCTCGGGGGTGAACATCCTCTCAGCGATGGCGACCATATCCCCCCGGTCCCGTATCTGCTCGCAGTCGACACCGACCGGCGCGCCCACGGAAAGGGCCACCAGGGCCAGATCGCCGCTGTTCGTCAGGTTAAATTCGAGACCGGAGGCGGTATCTTCGAGGAGCGGTTTTCCCGCCTTGCCGTATTGAAATCCAATCGCCTCGGGTTCAACGCCGAGGTAACCGGACAAGATCATACGCAGCCCGGCCTGGGCGCGTACATAGCGTGCGCGGTGGCGGTCGAACCTCAGCTTCGCGACCCGCTCGGACTCCCGTTGAGACAACAGAGGCCACAGCTGCGCAAGCGGCGCACCCTCGCATCCGGTGCAGATCTTCCACAGATGCAGCCCACCTGGGGATAAACCGGGTGGATGGGCCGCCGAATGCCAATAGTCGACAGGGGGAACGGCCTCCAACGATAAGCATCCGAGCGATCGATGAAGAGGGGTCATGAAAGTAATCCGTTTTTCTTTCTTGGTCGGAGTCGCAAAAGGCACTGATCTTCGCCCTTTGACCCCCTCTCCCCAACCCCTCTCCCGGCGGGAGAGGGGCTTTTGCGACACCCTTCAAGGGGCGGGGAGGATTCATTGCAACGCCATTAAGGTGAACCTTCGTAATTGTTCAACCGCAGGAGGGCATCTATGTAGCGATCGGTTTGGTCGAGGCCCCACTGCTCCGCAGAGTGGATCCGGATGTCTGTGAGGTCCGCCTCTGCCCTCGCCGAAAGACGATAGGTCGTTTAACCGCACGAGTTCGGCGACCTTCCGCCTTGATTGTCCCAAAAAACTTCAGTCCGCCGTAGGCGGATCGAGGTACAAACCTCCATCTTCCAGATGGATTATCTTCAATCGGCGGTTGAGTCCGCTGAGGGCCACTTTAGTGGCCCAACCTACCAGCTTCAGCTGGTAGTGGTTGAGTGCTAACCTCGAACGAGCAGCCTGTCCAAAATGCGGCCGTAGATGTGCGAGAGGCGTGTCAAATCCTGTACCTCGACGCACTCGTCGATCTGATGGATGGTGGCATTGACCGGGCCAAGCTCTAACACTTGGGCCCCGGTCGGTGCGATGAAACGGCCATCCGAGGTCCCGCCTGCGGTCGAGAGTTGGGGTTCTATCCCCGTGATCTCGGCGATGGCGGCGCGCGTCGCGTCCACCAGGACCCCCTCGGGGGTCAGGAATGGATTGCCGGAGAGGCGCCAGTCGAGGTCGTAGTCGAAGTCCCCTCGGTCGAGGATGGTCGCGACCCGGCGCTTGATGTCGTCCGCGTCGAGCTCGGTGGAAAAACGTAGATTAAACTGGGCCTCGAGCCGACCGGGGATGATATTGTCCGCACCCGTGCCCATGTTGAGATTGACGACCTGGAGGCTGGTCGGCGGAAAGCAGGCATTCCCCTGGTCCCAGACCTGGTTGACCAGCTCGGCGAGTGCCGGTGCGCAAGCATGCAGGGGATTTTTGGCCCGCTGGGGATAGGCCACGTGTCCCTGTTTGCCATGCACGATAAGCTGGCCGCTGATGCTGCCGCGTCTTCCGTTCTTGATCATATCCCCCAGCCGCTGGTCGCTGGATGGCTCTCCCACCAGGCAATAGTCGATCTTCTCCCCCCGGGATTCGAGCCTTTCTACCACCTTTAGGGTCCCGTCCCGGGCCAGGCCTTCTTCATCGCTGGTGATCAGAAAGGCGATGGAGCCGGCCGGGTCCGGGTGCGCGGCGAGGAACCCCTCGGTGGCGGTGATCATGGCCGCGAGGGACCCCTTCATGTCGCAGGCGCCGCGGCCGTAGAGCCGGCCAGCGCGGACCACCGGGTCGAACGGGTCTGAGGTCCATTGCTCCAGTGGTCCGGTCGGCACCACATCTGTGTGGCCAGCGAAGCAAAACAGGGGCCTGGCATCGCCACGGCGGGCCCAGCAGTTCGTCACCTCGCCGCAGGGTAGGGGCTCGATCTCGAATCCCAGATCCGCGAGCCGCTCGCACAGGAGTGCCTGACAGCCCGCGTCCTCGGGTGTTATCGAGGGGCGACGGATCAGCTCGGCGGCGAGCTCCAGCGTAGCGGACATCAGTCCCTCAAGAGCTCGTTGATCTCTACCTTACTGCGGGTCTGCTCGTCGACCTGTTTGATGATGACGGCACAATAGAGGCTGTGGCTGCCGTCTTTGGCCGGCAGGCTGCCGGGGACCACCACGGCGCCGCGGGGGACTCGACCGAACCCGATCTCGCCGGTCTCGCGGTTGTAGATCTTGGTACTCTTGCCGATGTAGACGCCCATGGAGATGACGGCACCTGCTTCGACGATGACCCCCTCGACGATCTCCGAGCGGGCGCCGATGAAGCAGTTGTCCTCGATGATGGTGGGTGTCGCCTGGACCGGTTCGAGCACCCCGCCGATCCCGACGCCGCCGGACAAGTGCACCTTCTTGCCGATCTGGGCGCAGGAGCCGACCGTGGCCCAGGTATCCACCATGGTGCCTGAGTCCACGTAGGCCCCGATGTTCACGTAGGAGGGCATGAGCACGCAGCCGGGCGCGATGTAGGCGCCGTGGCGGGCGGTGGCCGGCGGTACGATGCGGACGCCCTCGGTGGGGAAGTCATAGGGGGGATTACGGCGGGCGTACTTCGGGGTCACCTTGTCATAGTAATCGGCGTAACCGCCCGTAATGAGCCGGTTATCCCGGATGCGAAACGAGAGCAGCACCGCCTTCTTCACCCAGTCGTTGACGGTCCAGTCACCGTCACGCTTCTCGGCGACCCGCAGCGCGCCCTTATCCAGTCGATCGATGGTCGCGAAGACCGCATCGTACAGCTCCGTTTCCACGTTGCGTGGCGATAGATCGGATCCTTTGTCGAAGGCCGCTTCGATAATTTTTTGATGGTTGCTCATTAGATCACTCCCAACGTCTGATTAGCGTCGTGTTGCGTTGCGCCGCGTTCGACGCCGTGCCTCCTAAGCGTTTTCGCGCGCGGCTTAACGCAACCTACACACAAAGCGAGGTCCGCGCGGGCCGGCCGCACGGCGGGGGACCCATGGGTAGGTTGCATTAAGACGCCGGCACCGGCGCCACAGTCGATCAGCGAGCCTTTGAGCGTCGTAACGCAACCCGTCCAGTCCCCCAAACAGCGCCGAATCATTCAGGATTGCTGAAAAAAGGATGGTTCCTTCCCCATCCCCCCGCAATCCGTAAGAGAGCCAGGATTACCTCTTTTTGGACAAAAATTGATTCAACTCTTGTAGCTTTTTGGGATGCTCCCGCTTTCTCCGCTGCTGCTCAACGGTGGACAGGAAGCGCCCCCGCTGAAGCCTCAGGTTTCCTCGGCTCAACCTGGAAGTGCATTTCTTTTCCAGGAAATCCTGAAAATCTTCCGAAATTTCTTGATGAGAAATTGCCATCATAAATTCCCCTTCATAGTTTTATCGAGACCCTATGAGATGGGCTAATAGATTGCAACCGGATTGCCGGGCGATCCTGTAGCGCCCTTGATCTTGAGTGGTGCGTAAACGAATAGGAACTCATAGATCTTGTCGGCGATCAGCTTGCTCAGATCGAGATTCTCCAGGCCCCAGATGCCACGTTTTGTTTGCAGGCGAATGTGACATTCAAAGGGTTGTCGATTCTCGCCGGTGAAATCTCTCAGCACGGCCTCGATAGACGAACTGTCAGACCCGTTCAGGCTGATCCCGCGTTCAGCAAGGTACTCGCAAGCGGAAATTCCAAATCCTGGTGTACCTGCATTGAATGCCGCCACCCGTCGCGCTTTCTCGGCGGCATCGAAACTGTCCCAGTCCGTCGGATGCCACAGATCACCGTGGCCGGTATACAGAAAGACACAATCGCCTGGGTTGATTTGATTCAGGCCCTGCTGTTTGAGCATGGTGCGGACATCGGTATCGGTAACGATACCCGGATCCTCGGCATCATTGCTTTCAGGAATCGGCAATCGACGGCCGCGCAGCGCCACGGCATCCAGCACGACACCTCGACACACGAAGCCCTTTTCGGCTACGAACTCGACGCCTAACGGACCCAACCCGTAGGCAGTGATATTCTCATCTTCAAGAAACCGGCCGTTGTAGAAAAATTTGCCTTGCGAGGTCTGCACACCAATATGCCCCGGCCCGTCGAACTGGGTGCCGATCTGCCCCAGCTCGGCCGCGACATACTCGTCGTTATAGACGAGTCGCTGCGGTCCGAAAGGGCCACCGGTCGGTAGTCCGGGAATCATCATGCGCCAGCTCCGTCTGTCGAATGTCGGCATATCCTGGGCATAGACCTTTCCCAGCGTGACCACCTTACCCTGCTTGACAAGGCCGACCGCACGCAGGACAACCGCCGGGGTAATCCGATTTGCCGCACCGATCTTGTCTTGGGCGCCCCATTCGCTCGGCGCCCAGTTTTCCCGCAGCGGCTCATCATTTACGCCGGCACTCGGCTGTTCTGCCGCCAGCTGGGAGGAGCCGAGTGTTATCACCACGAACAGCTGGAGACCAAAATAAAGATCGCGCATAGGTGTACCCCCAAGATCAAGCCTGGATAGTCGTTAAATTATAGTAGGTATAATTGTTTTTAGAAAAATACTCTCTTCTGATTCTACATATGGAACTAAATAAGCATAGTCATTTACAGCTACAACAGAAACCAGTTGGTTTGGGTAACGTTTCCGATACGAGGATACTCACATATGTTGGTCGTAGCCCTGACCGGGGGGGTGGGCAGCGGCAAATCCAGCGTCGCCGCCCGCTTGAGCGGGATCGGGATGCCCGTTATCGATGCCGATGCCATATCCCGCGATCTTACGGCCCCGGGCAGCCCGGTCCTGGATCTGATCGCGGAGGCATTCGGCGCCCGTTTTATCGACGCCGCCGGACACTTGGATCGGGCCGCCATGCGCGCCCTGGTCTTCTCGGACACCGCGGCACGCGCGCGTCTCGAATCGATCCTGCACCCGCGGATCGTCTCGGAAATGCAACGGCGGTTGGCAAAGCTCTCAGCACCCTATGCCGTGCTGGAGATCCCCCTCTTGTTCGAGGCCGGGCAGACGGTGCTCGCCGACCGCATACTGGTGGTGGATCTTCCCGAATCGGAGCAGATACGCCGTGTCCGGCACAGGAGCGGTCTGGATGTGGCGGAGATCCAACGCATCATCGACAGCCAAGTACCCAGATCCCAGCGCCTGGAAGGCGCGGACGACATCATCGACAACAGCGGCGATCCGCAAGCGCTCGAAGAGCAGGTGAACCACCTTCACCGCTATTACCTGGAGCTCGCGACCACTCGATACGCTTGACCGAGACCCGATACCTTTGCAGCTACCTGTCAGGTCCCGGATGATTAGATGGTGCTGATATTTAGTGTTCCGATTCCGATTCCGATTCCGATTCGGAGATTCGATGGGCACGCTTCGCTTGGTGCATCCTAACCAACAGCCACGGCGCGGAAATCTCCGCGGAATGACCGAAACCTTGAGATCAGTTTGATGGACGCTTGCTTTGCCCATCCTACGTGGGTTCGCGGTTGGTTGTGTCCTCTCCGCCCAAGGTTGGCACGTGCGTTGATCCCCTGCGGGAAAGCCGTTAAGGTTAGGGTAGTTTTCCGCACCATCGAAGGGGACTATGCTGATGCTTGACGGTATCCTGCAAACACAACCGGCATTGCCTCCTTCACCTCCAACGGCGCCGGCGGCAGGAGAAGCTGACCTCTTCTCGTCCGGATTCTTCCTGCGGCTCGGCTTCTCTTTTATGGTGGGTCTGGCCGTCGGCTATGCCCTCAAGGTCGCCTTCAAGATCGCGCTGGTCGTGGGCGGTGTGCTGCTGGTCCTCTTGTTCAGCCTCCAGTACAGCGGCATTATCGAGGTCAATTGGGCCGGGATGGAGTCGAACTATGACAGCTTCGTCGATTGGCTGACGGCATATAGCGGTGCACTGAAAGATTTCATTGCCGATAATCTCTCCAGCGCCGCTTCCTTCACCGCCGGCCTGCTTCTGGGTTTGCGTTTCTAACGGCCTGAGCGGACTTGTCTATCTGTCGCAACCTGTTCGATTCGCAGATTAGGCGGATTTTCACGGATTCTCTCGTTTACCATCAGGAACCGTCCGACGTGACCGGTGGGGCTTCTGTGGTCGGTATTTCTCCAGCCGCCGGCTGACCGGCCTCGATTCCGATCAGGTAGTCGATTACCTGGACCATCTTTTTCCTGCTGCCGGCCTGGGCAGGGCTGGTGCGGTATTTGCCGTTGACGATCACCGTGGGTACGCTGTCGATGCCGAAGCCTTTAGCCCTCTCCCGTGCCTGCTGCACCTGCATATTGACGGCAAAGGAGTTGTAGGCAGCGCGGAATGCTTTCCCGTCGATGCCCTGCGCCTCGGCGAAGGTCACCAGGGCATCCTCGTCCCAGATGGCCTGTTTGTCCTCATGCAGGGCGCGAAACAGGGGCAAGTGGAACTGTTCGCCCTTCCCGATCTGCTCCGCGGCGTAATAGGCCTTGGCGTGGGGCTCAACCCTGGCATTGAAAATCACCGGCATGCGCTTGAACTCGACGTTCTCGGGCTTGGTCGCGAGCCATTCCTCGAGTGTCGGCTCCAGATAGAAGCAATGCGGGCAGCTGTACATGAAGACCTCCAGGACCTCGATCTTCTCCCCGCTCTCGGTAGGTTGGGGCCTGGCCAGCTCGGTATAGTCGATCCCCTCATCGATGGCCCAGGCACGGACCGCAATCAGCATGCCGAAGGCCACTCCTAGTAAGGCGTTCATTCTCATTCTCATCGCTTTCGTTTCTCCTCTGTTTGGCCGGAGACCGGCAACCCCATCACCCTTAGATTGGATGAGTCCCTAGTACCCCGTTTCACCTAGGTAGGTTGCGTTAAGACGCCGGCATCGGCGCCACTGCCCGTAGCCCAACATCCACATCTATCTGTGTGCAGGAACACACAGGCAGGCAGCGAACCGTATCTTTCCTCCAAACCGCGTCAAATCATTCAGGATTGCCAGCCCAGGGCATAGTCCGCAGCCAATCCGAGAAACACGGCCATCCCCAGATAATTATTGTCAAGGAAGGCCCGGAAGCAAGCCGCGGGCTCACGGTTCCGGATCAGATACTGATGACGCACGGCCAAGGCAGCGGCGACGCTGAGGCCGACGGCATACCAGGCGCCCCGCCCTGCCAGATATCCCACGTAGGCCAACAGGCCCAGCAGCAACACCTGCAACAGGCCAATGATCAGGCGATCATAACGACCAAAGAGGATGGCGGTGGATTTGATTCCGACCTTCAGGTCGTCCTCCCGATCCACCATGGCATATTGGGTATCGTAGACCAGGGCCCAGGCCACCGCAGCGCCGAACAGCAGCCAGGCCGACGCGGGCACCGATCCGGTGACGGCGGTGAAGGCCATGGGCACGGCCCAGCCGAATGCCGCCCCCAGGAACAGCTGGGGCACGTGCATATAGCGTTTCATGAAGGGATAAACGACGGCAAGTCCCAGGGCGACTACCGACAGGGCAACGGTCCGCCAATCGAGAAGCAAGACCAAAGCAAAGGCGGCCAGGCTCAGTACCAGGAATACCCCCAGGGCCTCCCTGGGATCAATGAGACCAGCCGCAAGCGGCCGTCCCCGGGTGCGGGTGACCTGGCCGTCGAGATCCCGATCCGCGAAGTCGTTGATGGCGCAGCCTGCGGAGCGCATCAGGACTACTCCGGCCACGAAAACGAGCAGGATCCCCCAGGGCGGGTTTCCCTCCCCTGCAATCCAGAGCGCCCACAGGGCAGGCCACATGAGCAGGAAAATGCCGATGGGCCGGTCCAGACGCACCAGCTTGGCATAGAGGACCAAGCGCTCCCGCCAACCCGGGACACCTGGACGCTCGATCTTGATTTCAGGAAGATTCATGGCGGGTAGTGGTTAAGGTTTAAATGGAAACATCGCCACTAGCAGTAGGTTGGGCACGCCACGTGCTGCATTCCCTCTGCCAGTGGGAGAGGGGCGAAGCTCGTAGGTTGGGCAAAGCCGCCAGGGACGGCGGCGTGCCCAACAAATCATTTAAATATTAAGGCTCTTTATGGATTCCGGACTGCTTTGGAGTGCGCCGGCAAAGCGGCGCGGCCGCATCGAACCTCAGCCACGGGGGATACCAGCGGCGTTGGCCGGGAATCCGGGCCCTTAGGTTCCACCCGCGCCGCGGCGACGGCGCTTTCCCCTGGCCGCAACACCTGTGCTGGGAACGGATACATCGCCAAATCCAAAGCGGCGGCAGGCTCGTGCCATTTGGCCGATCCCCTGCTTATGCCTAGCGCTGTAGGTTCCGGTAAGCATCGGGGTGAGATTGCCGCCGCACTCCAAAACGTCCGGTGATACCCTTCCATGATCGTTGGCAGTCCGGAATCCATAAAGAGCCAATATTAATCACTACCTCATGGCAAAATACGATCGAAACTACGAACCACACGAATCGGCGCGAATCGACGCGAATCGATTTTCGCTCATGCCGCCGATTCCACCTACCAATAGGCGAGCAGCTGACCGTCTTCGAGCTTGTGCTCGAACTCCCGCAAGGGTCGGTTACCGATCCGGGTGCACTCGCCGGTCTCGGCATCGAAGGCCCAGTTATGCTTGGGGCAGGTGAGCTTGTTGCCTTCCAGGGCGAGCTCGGGGATATCCGTTACCTGATGGGGACAGCGGGAGTCGAAGACCTTGATCCGGTCGCCCGTGCGGGAGACGAACAGGTGGCGGCCCGCGGCCTCGAGAAAGCTGATCTCCCCTTCCGGCAACTCCTCCAGGGCCCCGAGCCGATGCCAGGACGGCTCGGCGTCCAGGTTCTCCGGGCGGAACTCGGGGATGTCCATGTCGAGCAGGATCTCGGTAGCCCAGACGATCTTGGCCAGACCCAGGACCGGGAAGGCCATCAGCAAGGCGTCGATCACCTCTTGGGGGGTGGCACCGTTACGCAGAGCCCGCGTGAGGTACTGTCGAAATCCGGGTTCGGTCTTGACGGCCACCTTGGTGATGACGGAGATCAGGTCGCGCGTGCGGGGGTCCAGGTGGTCTCCGGCCTTCTTGAGAAACTTGAAATAGGCGCCCATGGCATCGGGGCGGACCTTGAGCAGATAATTCAGTGCGTCGCTCATGAAAGTCTCCTGGGGAACGGGTTGGGTTGATCCCGCTCGTCGATAACGGGGAGTATTCGCTAAAACTCCGGAATAACGCGACCGGATTACGGGATGGGCAACGACGCGTACCTAATCGAAGAGGAGGACCGACGGCTCTCGATGGGCCATAGGGAATACGTTCTCTGGCTCCCACGTTCCAGCGTGGGAGCAAGTCCAGACGCTCCAGCGTCGAAACCTTGTCCCGACGGAGGAGGGATCTTGGCCGCTAGAGCGGCCACATTTGCGTTCCCACCTGCCTGCCGCAGGCAGGCGCTGGAGCGTGGGAACGAGCCAATACCTCAGCCATCTCGGCGTGTGGAATCAAACAATCATTTTCCCCTATTGCAACCACCGGCTCGACTGGTATAGATCAGGAAAATGGCGTCTTTACGAAAAAAACACGACTGCCGCCAGCATCAGGGCCTCGCTCAGCTCCACCAGCGCACCGGCGGTATCACCGCTGAATCCACCCAAACGGGTCATCACAAATCGCCGTAACAGCAGGAACAGGACGCCCGCGGCCACGACCAAGCCAGGCCACTCCGTACCGAGGAACAGCGCCGACGCGACCAGGGTAACGACCAGCCAAGCCCAGGCAGCGGTCCGCGGCAGATGGGCCCTGACCACGGCCCCCATGCCGTCTGGACGTGCGGAGGGCGTGGTTAGAAACAGGATCAGCAGCTGCGTCCGCGCCAGGACCGGAATCCAGATAAGGCTCACCACCGCACCCGTGGTCATCAGTGCGGAGAGTGCCGCCCACTTGCACAGCAGCACCAACACCAAGGCCATGACGCCGAAGGGCCCTGAGCTGGGGTCCTGCATGATTTCCAAGGTGCGGTTCCGGTCTCCCAACCCCCCGATCCAGGCATCCGCGGTATCCGCCAGCCCGTCCAGGTGCAAGCCGCCGGTGAGCCCTACCCAGGCGACAAGCACCAACGCGGCGGCCAGGCCGTAGGATGGGCTATGTCCACCGAAGGCCGCTCGGTTCGGATCGGGGCCACTAAATTCCGCCGGCAGCATGGACAGACTCCAGACCATCAGCGCCCAAACCATCAATCCGAGGAGCAGCCCCACCAACGGAAAAAAGACGGCAGAGTGACCGAGATCCGGGTCGGAAACAGGTCCCGGGTCCGGCATGGGCAGCCGGGTGAGAAAGCGAGCGGCGATCAGGAAGCTGCGCCGCATGGCTCCGCCCCGCCATGGAACATCAGGCTCGGACGGCCCTCCCCTCCCGGCACCCGCAGACGGGTCCGACAGGCGGGCGGGACCTCGATCCGCATCAAGGCAGCCGCGGAGAGGTCCAGGATTTGCCCCAGGATGACGCGGATGACACCGCCATGGGTCACCACCAGTGGGAAATCCGTCCGGTGCCCAAGTATCCGGTCCCAGCCCCTCAGCACCCGTTCGCGCAGGGCCTCGAAGGGCTCGGCGCCGGGCGGCGTGAATCCCGCGGGGTCGTCCCAGAACCGCTTCAGCTCGGCGCTCGGCAGCTCGTCGGCGAGCCGATTCTCCCAGGCCCCGAACCGCCGCTCGCCCAGCTCCGGCAGCAGCTCCAGGGACAGCCCGTGCCGCGCCGCCAGCTCCCGAGCCGGCTCGGCGCACCGGCGGGCCGGCGAGCTGAACAAGGCATCGTAGGGTGGGCTATGCCCACCAGCCTCCCTCCCGAGTCCCGCCACGACCGCACGCATCTGGTCAAACCCGCGGGCACTGAGCCGGTCGTCAGCGGCACCCCGAAATCGCCCCCCACCCACCACCGCGCCATGGCGCAGCAGATCGACAAAGCGGTCATTCCCCACCCGACTCGCGCTCACGCGACCACCTGGGTACGGCTCTCGACATTCCAGCATCGAGAAGCGTCGCGGCCTGCTCGCAGCCGACACCCGTCGGATGGGCCGTGCCCATGGCCCCTGCCGCGGCTGCCAGCTCCATAGGTGGCCCCTTCAATAGCTGGGGTAATCCGGCGACGACAAGCACCACTCGGTCGCAGCGGACGGCGAGTGCCTGATGGAGCAGGCCCGCCTCGTCACAGTAGCGGCGACCGATTTCACCCAGGGGAATGACGCCCATGTTGGTCTCGTTGCCGACTAACACGAGGTCGCCGGCAAGCGCCGGCAGGGCCTCCAGCAGGGCGGTACGCTCAGACCCCAAGCGCGCAGGGTCCGCATGGGAGAGCAGATTCGTAAGCCACAGGGTGAGACAGTCCACCACCAGGCAACGCCCGGGTTCGGCCAACTCCCCGAGCACCTGCCCCAGCGCAAGCGGCTCCTCCACCACCAGCCAGTCTCGGGGACGATGCCTGCGGTGGGCCTCGATACGGCGCACCATCTCCGCGTCCTCCGCCACCGCGGTAGCCACATAGACGACCTGCCGACCGCTCGCGACGGCGAGCCGCTCGGCCAACCGGCTCTTGCCGGAACGCACACCGCCCAGGATCAGGGTTTTCACTTACCGGCAGGGTTCGAAGAAGGCGTTGTCCATCGCCTTTTCACATTCGGCGCCCGTCGGTGTCAGGGCCTCCGGATCCGCGCTCCGAAGCCGCTCATCGGACTCCATTTGCAGGAGCTGACGCGCGGGATTACAGGCCTGGTGGGCCTCGCATTGGTCCGCCTCCCCACACACCTTCTCCACGAGCTTCCTACAGGCCGTTTGCTCCGACCCTGGTGTGGAGGAATCACAGGCCGGGAATGCCGGATTTGATAGGGCCTCCCGACACTCACCGGCCGACGGGGTAAGCGGCCAGGGCGCCGCGGCGCCGGGCGTTCGGCCTTGTTGCTCGCGCTCCATGCCCAGCAGCTGACGGGCCAGGATGCAGGGTTGACCGTGGCGGCACTCGTCATGGAAGCCGCAGACCTTGCGCACGAGCTGGTCGCAATAGCGCGTGCCCATACCCGGCTCGGAGCCGGGCTCTTCGGCCCAGCTGTTTATCATCGACTCGGTGGGTATCGCCTGGCCGTCGCGGATAATGACCACCGAGCCGTCCTCGAGCCTGTGGGTACCGTCCCACAAGGGGGCCACGCCGCCCTTGTAATAGCGCATGGCGCGATGGGAGTCCGGGTCCACCTTCAACCGGCTGCCGTCCTGGAGCGTGCCGGTCCATGGATCGGCCCGAACCGACCCGATCGCTGCGACCGGAAGGCAGATAACCAGGAGCAGCATCCAACCGCCCATGAATGTTCGCGTGGAAGAAACGGGAAGTAACCACATGGCTCAAGGATTGGAAACACCCAATTGGTGTTATGTGACCTTGGCTCAAGCATAGCAAATTCGGTCACATGTTCTCTAACCTTTACCTGGACCTGCGGGCTACCGAATGATAATCACTGCTGAAACATAACCTTAGACCGCGGAGTGCTCGCGGTTATGACAACGTATCTCCAGGACGCCGTTGTTACATTTGCTTTCCAATTGCTCGGGGCGGTAGCTACGCGGCAGCAGTATCTCTTTTCGATAGCGCCTGGTGTCGGACTCGGCGCGGATTTCGAGCAGGTCGTCACGGATGTCCAGGTGGAGATCCGCGGCGCCGATGCCGGGCATCTCGGCCACTACCAGGGTGTGATCCGATTCTTCGAAGACGTCCACGACCGGCTCGTAGGTTTCATGGACGCGGGTCTCCCCGGTCTTGGCGTCCGGGCGGATGTTGCCACCGGGCTTTACCTCCAGGTTCGCGTCCTTGCCGAGCCCCACCTTGACCGCAAAGCCGAAGACCCCTTGGGCATCCCTGCCGACCTCGCCGGTTCCCCTGGCCTCACCACCCTGTCCCCAGACCTGCTGCAACCGATCCAGGATCTCGGTGAGACCTTCCAGCATGCCTGTGATGGCCGCAGCCCCCGTAAGTGTGCGCTTGTCGTCCCGTTCTGCGTTCATGTCGAGGTCCCCTGTTGGTGACCACCCAGCGGGTTGGGAAATCCCTTCCATGGGGGTTTCAACGCGGTGCTCGCAAAGTGCCTCCGGTCACCAGCTACCAGTCGCCGGCTTCCGCGCTCGTTCCCACGCTCCAGCGTGGGAATGCCGTCTTGTCCGCTCCCGCGGACGCAGCTCCTCGGTGCTGATCGGCGTTGGCTGTAGCCTACCGAGGCGCTTAATCGACGCTGGAGCGTCAGATCCCTCCTCCGTCGGGACCAGGTCTGCTCCCACGCTGGAGCCTGGGGAGCCAGCCGACACTGCAAACCCGCCGCCGCTTTGGATTTGGCAACGCCTCTATCCCCGGCCAGGCGTTGCGGCCAGGGGAAAGCGCCGTCGCCGCGGCGCGCGTGGAACCCGAGGCCCAGGTTCTTGGCCAGCGCCGCTGGTATCCCCCGTCGCTGAGGTTCGATGCGGTCGCGCCGCTTTGCCGGCGCACTCCAAAGCAGTCCGGAATCCATAAAGGGCCAATCCTTAAATGATACGAGGGTAGGTTGGGTCGCTGTGCGGTTCGGCGGATTGAAGTCTTCCGGGACTATCAAACCTAAAGAGTTACCACCATCGGCGCTTGATCCCGCTTTTACTCGCCTCGATCTTGGCTTCCTGTTCAGCGATCAGTAGGTCGATGCGTTTCTGAAGCCTCTGGTTGCGCTGCTCCATGCCGCGGATTTTTATCTGCGTTTCCTGCCTTTCCAGCTCGAGGCGGTGCTGCGCCGCGGCCCGGGTAGATTCGATCTCGGCGATCTTCGCCGCGACCCTGGCCTCGGCCTCTCCGCGCATCCGGTCGGTCTCGGCCTTGGCGCGGCGAATCTGCTCCCGATACTCGTTCTCGACCGCATGTTTTTCCTGCTCCAGCTTATGGAGCCGCCGGTCCTTTTCCTCTTCTAACTCATGCCCCAATGTCTGCTTGTAGTGCTCGAGGTCGGCTCGACCCTTTACCCGCCGCTCCTCCAGCTCCAGCTTCCGGATTTCTTGCTCCTGTCGCAGGTGGTCGAGCTGCGCCTGGCGGCGCCAGGACAAGGGGTCAGTGTTCAGGTAGGCATCGGCAAAGCTCACGGGATCGAGCAGCTGCTTGCCGGTCTCGGATGCAAACCCCGGGATATCGCTGTAATACCCGTTCCGGTAGTGCCGCCACTGCTGTTGCAGAGTGTCGTTGAGATAGAAACGGACCGCCCGGGGCTCGAATATCTTGAGCGCGATCAGGGACAGGAAAAGGATACCGAGCAGGGCCTGGGACAGACCCTCGATGGTCTTGAAATGGTCCAAGGCACCTTGGGCCAGCCTGCGATCCTCCTGGCGCAAGGTCTCCAGGATGCGCACTCGGGTGCCGATGGTGTCCGCAGGAATATCCAGGTCGTAACCTTGCGCAAACGCGGGTAAAGACAGAGCGGTGGATTCGGCCTGGATCTTCTGGCGTTTCGCTGTGAGGTCAGCGATCTGCCGGTCGATCGCGCCCAAGGATTCGCGTTTCCCGGCCAGATCCTCCGTGATGGGCGCCAGCGCTCGGTCGCGTTCAGCGCGGAGGTATCTGGCTTGCGCACGCGCCGCCTCGACCGCAGCCAGGGCCTCCCGCGCCTTGGATCCGATGCCGGGGCGGCGTCCCCCGACTCCGGCCCGTTCGTCCTCGAATTCCTGCTGATAGGCCGCGGCTTCACGCTCGTAGTCTTTAATGGTCGGGGCCCTGTCTTGCCTGATCGTATCCGCCTCTTTCTCAAGCGCCTGCCGCTCTTTGTCCAGTTGTTCACGCCGTGATTTGGCTGCTTCGATAGCCTGGTCCTGGAGGCGGACCAGCTCCTGCTCCTTGGCTGCGCGCTTGGCGGCGACCTCGGCCTGGTAGACATCTCGGATCTCATCGGAGCGGATCACCTGGGTCAGGAAGGGCGCCGTGATGAGCAAGGAGATGAATACGATAGCGAGGCGCACGGCGACCCCAAACCACCAGCGCAGGGTTTCGAACCGAGGGGCATCGGAGGTCCGGGCCGTGAGTCCTTTTACATCGGAAGCACTCGACCAGACGGGCCGACGGGTGGACCGAAAAGGTTTTTCGGAGGTGATGAAGGAGACATCGACGATCCAGATGACGGCAAAAATGCCGACAAAGAACAGCGGGGCCAGAATCACCGCCAACCAACGTATGCTTTGCGGCACGAAATACTGACTCACGGTCGCCCAGACCGTGCCCTCCACCAGCGACATCAGCAAGATGATGACGAAAGAGAAGGCGAGCCACAGTGCCGCCAAGGGGGTCATCATACTGCTGCCGTAAGGCCGCAGCGTCGCATACCGCCAGAAATCAAAGTCAGACTGTGTTGTCACAACTCAGTCCCCGCCATTCGTCTCATTAGGCAGCTCCATAACAGAACTTCACCGGCAAAATTTTTGTGAATTAAGGAACAAAAGATAGCATGAACCCGCTCCCTCGTACCTCATTTCACCCTATTTGCCTCTGGCTCCCACGCTCCAGCGTGGGAGCAAATCCAGACGCTCCAGCGTTATGAAACCTTGGCCGCTGGAGCGGCCACAACGGCATTCCCACGCTGGAGCCTGGGAACGAGCCATGAGGGCATCGTGGCCGCTCATTCGCTCCATAACTCGTTGTTTTAGATTGCAATAATGTGGGGATACCTCAGGCACGAACCCACTCCCTAGTACCTGCCCCAAGCAGTGCTGCACGGCCGCTCGGAACAGCGACCACCGCGTTAAGGTCAGATTATCTGGCCCCCAACAATCGATAGACCAAGGGCACCAACACCAGCGACACCAGGGTGGAGAACAGGAGTCCGGAGACGATGGTCACCGCCAGGGGTTGCAGCAGCTCCGAGCCCTCGCCCAAGGCCAGGGCCAGGGGCAGCAGGCCCACCACGGTCGTCAGGGTGGTCATGAGGATGGGACGCAGGCGCAGGCGAGCGGATGCGACGATGGCTTGGAGCTTGTCGGCACCCTGGCGGCGCTGGATCTCGATGAACTCCACCAACACGATGGCGTTGTTGACCAGGATCCCCGCCAGCATGATGAGCCCCAACCACACGGGCATGGACAGCGGCAGCCCGGTCCACTGCAACCCCAGGACGACGCCGATGAGGGCAAAGGGCACGCTGAGCAGGATGATAAAGGGGTTGCGCAAGGACTCGTATTGCACAGCCATGACGACCAGCACCAGAAACAGGGCCAACCCCAGCAGCAGCCGGCCCAAATCTTGGCCTTCCTGCAGGGTCTCCAGGCTACCTGCCTCATAGAGGCTGTAGCCGGGGGGCAGCTCCAGCGCTGCGGTGGCCGCCAGGGCGCGTTCCAGGGCCTCTGCCAGACTCAGCTCCGCACCCAGGGAGGCGGTGACCTCCACCATCCGTTGCTGGCGGTCGCGCATAATGACGGAGGGTTGGGGCAGGATCGCGACCTGGGCAATATCCCCGAGGCGGATGGGGACCCGGGGTGGCGTCTTGCTGAACAGCAGGATGGATTCGAGCGCTCCCAGGGTCCCCACATCGCCCCGGTCGAGACGCAGCAGGACATCGATGCGGCGATCCTCGGCGATAAAATCGGTGACCACCTGGCCCCCGAGGGCGAAGCCCAGCACCTTGCCCACGTCTTCCACATCCAGGCCGTAGCCGGCGGCCCGCTCCCGGTCCAGCCGGATGGACAGCTCCTGGGTCAAATCCTGGTTGGAGTGGCGGACATTGCGCAGGCCCTCGATCTTTTGCAAACGCTCCACGACCTGGTCGCCGAGTGTCTCCAGGGTCGCCAGCCGGGGGCCCTTGATGCGCAGGCTCAGGTCGTCGTCCCCGCGGTTGAGGCGGATGCCGCGGATGCCTCGGGTGTACATATACACCCGAAGCCCGGGGATGCGCTCGGCGTCGAGCAGGGTCCGCATGCGGGCGATCCAGTGGTTACTGCTGATCTCCCGTTCCGCCGCGGGTCGCAACTGGATCTGGAGACTCGCCCGATGCGTCGACTCAAATTGAGAACGTCCGAAGATGAAGCCGCCGACGGTGGTAAAGATAGTCTGGACCTCCGGCTGGCGGGCGACCAGATTCTCGACCCGCCGGGCCAGGGCGTCCATCTGGTCGAGGTTGATGCCGCTGTCGGCGGTGAGACTGATGCGCACATCGCCCTCGTCCAGCTTGGGCAGAAAGATCTGCTTGGCCTCGCGCAGCCAGGGAACGGTCAGGGCCAGGCCGGCCACACAGGCGACGATGACCAGCCAATGGATCGGCAGCAGCCGCTCCAACAGGCGGCCATAGCCGTCCTGAGCGGTCTGGAACATCCGGTCCACCAGCCGCCGCGCGGGGCCCTCCCGGTGCACCGGTACCCGGCCAGCTAGGGCGGGCACCAGGGTCAGGGCCACCAGCATGGAGGCCAGGATGGCGGCGGAAATGGTGAAGATGAGCTCGCGGAACAGCAGCCCGATCAAGCCGCCGACGAACAGAAAAGGGAGCACCGCCGCCAGATTGGTGGAGGTGGCGGCGACGATGGCGCCCGTGACCTCCCGGCTCGCCCCGTCCGCGGCCTGCTCCGGGGATTCCCCCCGGCGCTGGTGGCGGTAGAGGTTCTCGAGCATGACGATGGTATTGTCCACCAGCATGCCGATGCCCAGCGCCAGGCCGCCCAAGGTCATGATGTTGAAGGTGAGCCCGAAGGCGGCCATCAGGATAAAGGTGACCAGCACGGCGATAGGGATGGCGCTGCCGATGATCAGGGTCCGGCGCAGGCTGCCCAGAAACAGATAGACCACGGCCATGGCCAGCAGGGCGCCGCCGGTGGCCGCGGTGACCGCGTTGTTCAGGGCGCGGCGGATATAGCGGGCCTGGTCGTCGACCTGCGCGATGGCGATGTCTGGCGGGATCTGTCCCTGCTCCCGCAACCGGTCGAGTTCCCGCTCGACCCGGTCGACCACCGCCACCGTATTGGCAAGGGGCTGTTTCTGGATGGACAGCTTGATGCCCGGCTGGCCGTCCAGGCGGATGCGCAGGCGCTCCTCGGCCGCCCCGTCGATGATCCGGGCGACCTCCCCCAGGCGCACCAGCGACAGGGGGTCGTCACGGTCCTCGCCGGGCAGGGGTAGATCCAGCAGCTCCTCCACGCTGGCGAAGCGGCCTTGGGTGCGGCCGCTGAGCTCCCCCTCGGTCATCCGCAGGCGACCGGCCGGGATATCCTGATTGGCCTGGCGCAAGACCTGCTCGAGATCCAGCACGTCCAGCTCCAGGCCGGCCAGCCGATATTGGTCGGCGTTCACCCGGATTTCGCGTTCGAGCCCGCCCCCCACCTCGGCCGCGGCCACCCCGTCCAGGTTGAGCAGGGCCCGGCTCAGGTCGTAGTCCACCCAGGCCCGCAGCTCCACCGGGTCCAGCAGCGGGGAGCTCACCACATACTCCGCCACCGGCAGCTGGAAGGGGTCCCGTTTGTAGATGATCGGCGGCTCGATGTCGTCCGGCAGGAAACGCTTGGCCCGGTCGAGCCGAGAGCTGGCATCCTGCAGGGCCTGGTCCACATCGGTGCCGTAGGCGAACGACAGATCCACGGCGCTGCGCCCCTCCTGGGTCTGAGATTGGACCGCGATGGCGCCCTCGGTGATCGCCAGCTGCTCTTCCAGTTGGCGCGTGACCTCGTCCTCCATGACCTTGGCGGGGACGCCAGGATCCAGGATGCGCACCCGGATGTCCGGGTAGATGATCCGCGGCAGCAGATCGATGTTCAGGCGCCCTAAGGCAAAGGCCCCCAGCACCATGACCGCCAGAGTCAGCATCACCACCCCCACCGGGTGACGCACGGACCAGTTAGAGATATTCGCGTTCACTTCACTACCGTAGGATGCGGTGAGCGCGGGAAATCCTTCCAGGATGGCACTGCCGGACGGCGCGAACCGCATCGATGATACTGCACAAAAATCTCACGCCTTGTCGGTCGGTTGAAATCGGGATCGAAATCGGGTACCAGAACGAACCGCACCGAAGAACCACGGATAAACACGGATAAACACGGATAAACACAGATCACAATCCGTGTTTATCTGTGTCCATCCGTGGTTCTAATGCAAGCAATGGTCTCCGTATTTTTACTCTGCTGCACTAGGGATGGCCCGTGCCCAACATCCAACCGATCTTCAAGATACCAGGTTGCAGGAGTTCCGAACCTCGTCACCGGAGTATGGACGGCCGCAACCCGCCGTTCGCATACGCCAGCTCACCACATTTAATCCGCAGCTTACACAGATTTCCGCAGATGAAATAATCGGCGAAAATCTGCGTAATCCGTGGATAAAAAGCGCGTAGATTGGGCAAAGGGCTAGTGCAGCGTAGTAGAAATCCTAATGCCATTTGTTAATTGGACTTGTACCAGAACGAACCGCACCGAAGAACCACGGATAAACACGGATAAACACAGATCACAATCCGTGTTTATCTGTGTCCATCCGTGGTTCTAATGCAAGCAATGGTCTCCGTATTTTTACTCTGCTGCACTAGGGATGGCCCGTGCCTAACATCCAACCGATCTTCAAGATACCAGGTTGCAGGAGTTCGGAACCTCGTCACCGGAGTATAGACGGCCGCAACCCGCCGTTCGCGTACGCCAGCTCACCACATTTAAATCCGCAGATTACACAGATTTCCGCAGATGAAATAATCGGCGAAAATCTGCGTAATCTGTGGATAAAAAGATGCCTTTTCTCCATGCTCAATCCGGCGCTCAATCCGACCTGGACCGCTCCGCGGCCCGTCGGGTGGGCTGTGCCCACCGGGTAGGCTGAACACCGTATATCGGGCGCGGGCCGTCCTAACAAATTATGCCTCTTTTCCCTGTATCCTCTGTGGTTCAACACGATTCGCCGGAGGCGTGCCATGCACGAACTGATCCCATTCATCGCCAACGACCTGATCAAGCCCCTTGCCAAAAAGCTCCAGGACATGGGAGAGAAACGTAGCGCGGAGCTGAATGCGATCTATGACACCTTCGGTGATCCCCGGCCACTGGCATCCTGCTACATCGAGCCCCGCGTCCAACACCACAATCCGGCGGACCATCACGAGGACGAAGAGGCCATCTCCTACGTGCGCGCCCCGGCCTTCGAGACGCTCAACCACTTTCTAAACAAGAATACCCCTTTGAGAGGCGGACACACCCAGCTATTCGTCCTCTCGGATGCGGGCATGGGTAAGACCTCCCTGTTACTCATGCTCAAGCTCACGTCTCGCTCTTGGCCTCAGCCCTATAGCTGTACGCTGCTCAAATTGGGCCCGGACACCCTGGAACGACTCCGGGCGCATCCGAACAAGGCCGACACAGTGCTGTTGCTGGATGCCTTGGACGAGGACCCACAGGCCTGGGGACGCATCCAGGAACGGCTGGTGGAGCTGCTGCAGGCCGGCGAGTATTTCCGGCGCGTCATCATCTCTTGCCGCACCCAGTTCTTTCCGGAAGGGAGCGCCGACCCCTTCGGCCGTCCGGGCCGGGTGGAAATCGGTGGCTTTACCTGTCCCATGTTGTATCTCTCCCTGTTCGACGACGAACAAGTGGAGCAATACCTCGCCAAGCGGTTCCCGGATCGGCTCAGTGACCGCCTGCTGTTTCGTCCTAACCCGACCCGGGTGCGTGCTGATAAATTGGTGCGCCCCATGCGTTCGTTGCGCTTCCGGCCCCTGCTGCTGGCCCATGTCGAAAACATCATCGAGGAGGAGCAGGATCTGCTGGCCGCAGCCACTGCTGATAGCGGACTTGGGAATGGCGAATCGGATTGGAATGTCTATCGAGTCTACGATGTCCTGGTCCAGGCCTGGCTGTTACGCGAGGAACGCAAGCTCGCTCGCCAGTTGCGCATCGAGGCACCACCGACTATGGAAATCCTGCGCGCGCTCTGTACCCTGGTTGCGGTGCATCTACAGGTCTCCGGCGAGCGCACCCTTGCCCGCGACGCGCTCGCCGCGATGACCGAGCAGCATCCCGCGCTCAAGCACCTGAAAAGGTTTGACTTGGGTGGACGCTCGCTGCTCAACCGCAATTCGGAGGGGGCATACCGCTTCTCCCACTACAGCATCCAGGAGTTCCTGGTGGTACGCGCCCTGGACGAGAAAACACTCGACCTTGATCAGGGCGAGCTGAATCTAGGCCCCCCAGCGCCCGAACAGCCTGCCCAAGGGTTACAGGTGCTCCAACCGCGGCAACGCCTGCGGCTGACCGACCAGATGCTCGAGTTCTTGGCACATACGTCGGTTGTGTTGGATACCGGCACCCTTGACCTCTCGAGCGTCCACGTAGAGGGTTGGGTGGGACTCGCGATCCGCGACCGGCTGGCGGACGGGAGCTTGGGCCCGATCATGCAGGCCATTCCGGCCGGCAGCTTCCGGATGGGATCGGCGGAGCATGACGAACAAGCGTATCATTACGAGAAGCCCCAGCATCAGGTCACCCTAGATCATGACTTCTTCCTGGGTCGTTATCCGGTAACCTGTGCGGAGTTCGACCGCTTCTGTGACGCGGTGGACCGTCCCCGACCAAGGGATTGGGGGTGGGGACGTGGGAACCGGCCCGTGATCGGCGTCAGTTGGAAAGATGTGGTGGCCTACTGTGCCTGGCTCTCCAAGCAGACCGGTCGGCACTATCGTCTGCCCACCGAGGCCGAAGGGGAGTACGCCGCCCGCGCCGGCAGCCAGACCCCCTGGTCGTTTGGGGATCGAGAACAGGATCTCGATCTGTATGCCTGGTTCTACCAGAACTCAGGGGACCGATCCCAGCCGGTAGGGGCGAAGCGCCCCAATCCCTGGGGCCTGTTCGATTGCCACGGCAATGTCTGGGAATGGACCCAGGATTGCTGGCACGAAAATTACCAAGGCGCCCCCTCCGACGGCAGTGCTTGGGGGGAGGAGAACCACGGCGACTGTACCTGGCGTGTGACTCGCGGCGGTGGCTGGTCCACCCTTCCACAGAACCTCCGGTCGGCGGTCCGGTTCTGGTACACCACCGATGAAGCGTTCAACAATCTCGGTTTTCGTCTCGCCAGGGCATTGTGACCCGCTGTGCTCTGTTCTTTTTCTCGTTCCCACGCGCTGCGTGGGAATGCAGAAGCTCCGCGCCGCGGAGAGCATCAGGCCAGTGTCTGGCATTCGCATACACGGGAATCACACCTGCCGGCGGTCCGGCGTTATCTGGTGCGGACCAGAGGGCGTCTGCTCTGAGCGTTGCCGCCAGCTGGTCATGGGGTCTGTAAGCCGTCTGAAAGACGGCGGTCCCAGCCGGCCTCGCGTCCCCGGAACCGCCGATATGTTGTCGGCCCCTGGGACCGCCGACATTCTGTCGGCCCCTGGGATCGCCGACATTCTGTCGGCTCCCGGGACTACCGATATTTCGTTGGCCCTTCCG
>NZ_SMSC01000024.1:0-85590 GCF_004359955.1 Candidatus Thiosymbion oneisti | reverse complement strand
CGGGACCTGACACCTATACAACAACGACTATAGCGTTATTGACTTTGCCGTCAATGATCTGGCGCCGGAAGAATCGGTGGCCCTGTGGCGTTCCAAGAGCTATGACCAGCTAAAGACCTGGTCCGAAACCCGCCTGCAAAAGGCCATGCAATTACATGGCATCGATGCCCGCACTGATACACCTTCCGCAGAGGCCAAAACGCTGGCGGCGGAGATCGCGGATCTGGATAAGAAGATCAGCAAGCACGTATTCAAAATCGACGATGCGCTCAAGGACCAACTCAAGGACCTGACCCATGAGGGGAAAAAGGTCGAGTTTGAAAGAAAACTCAAGCAGAAAATCGGCGAGACCATGCTGAGCGAGCCGGAGAAATTCAAGGACCTCCATATCCCGCCATTCGACCTCTCTCGCAAGGGAGCTACGCTGCTGGCCGCAGCGGATATTGACTATCAGGACTATCTGACAACCGGCGTGGGCTATCATCGCTTCAGCGTTAGCGGGCTGGAATCCTACGCGGAAGCGAGCAACTTTATGCGCGACCTCTGGAAAACGACGACCGTGCAGCCGACCGGTACCGCCGCGGAGCGCGAGAGAGAAGAACGGGAATTGCTGGCGACATTAGAGTTGTTCCTGTTGTTAACCTATTGATATTTTAGGATACTTTCAAATTCTAAGGCCGACTGAGAGCGGAAAGAACTGGTTTTTTTGCTTTCAGCCAGCCCATGGAATATGAAAATGTATTGGAAATCAACCGGCCTCTCTTTCGGTTTATCCAAGACGGTCTCGAACAGCATCCAGACCGGTGTAACGGGCATGGATGATGCAGCCTTCAAAAAGCTGGATAAAGATAAACAGGCGGAGCTCACCGCTCAATTCAAACCGCAACAGATGTTGTTTAAGAGCCTATATAAGATGGCGATGGCCGACAAGGTTTATGACCTGCTGGTCAAAGGGCCGACCGCTGTGGCCAACCTGCCCTTCGCGGATGATGTAAAAGTCGATAAAAACAAGCTGGAAGAAGAGAAAAAGCAACTGGCTATTGCCAATTCGCTGGTCGAGGCATTGGCCGAGAAGGGGCTGAAGGTCGATGCGGATTTCGATTACGGCGATACGGAAAAACTGATCGAACAAATCGCCGCAAAAATGCCGGGGGTGGAATTGATGCCGAAGGAAACCAGGGCATTAAAAGAGGAAGTGGAGACTAAGTTCACGGAGAAATGGGCGAACTTGACGGGCAAGGAAAAGGAGGAATTCTCCAAACTACCCTCCGAGGCGGAGCAAAAGAAATTCCTACTCGATAAAGACAAGGAAGCACGCCTGACAGAGAAAAAGGCGCCCTGGAAGGAAGATCTGAATGCGATGAGGACGCATTTTGAAGAGGAATGCGATGCGATCAAGGCGGAGGCGGAAAAGCAGGCGGAAAAGGATAGCAAGGAACTGGCGGCGGACATTGAAGCGATAACGGATGCTGATGCCGTGGAAAAGACCCTCAAGAAAAGTTCCTCCGACGACCAAGGGACCTCGAAGGAGAGTGCCGGGCCGGGTGATGACGGCTCCAAGATCGTTGGTCGCGCACTCGCGGCACGCCTCTATGGAAAGAAATCCAAGAAAAACAGGGAGCCGGAGAAGAAAGAGGAAGCCGCGCGGCGACGCCGCCGGACTTTGGGACAGTAAAATTGCAGCGCCAACAAAATTAATACACTACCCCGCAATGCTCAAGCGGTCCGCGGTGCGGACTGCTGGGATGTTGCAGGCATTTAATATGTGAAAACAATCGGTTAGAGCCAGTGTAGGTCGGGTAAGGTCAGGGACGACCGCCACCCGACATGACGTTAGCTACCCGGCGTCGGGTGACGGCGCGCCAATAGCCGCGGCCACCGTGCGACTCACGGGGCGTGCCTTACCCGACCTACGCGGGTTAGTTACCCCCTAAAACATATAGGCCAATGGAGGCTATGAATTTGCAACATCAGTCGAAACTGGGTACCAGACTCGAACTTACTCATATTTTCTCTCTCCCCCGAACGGGACCTTTGTATCCTTGAGCAATGTCGGCGTATCGATGAGCCTTACCTCTCCCTCTCCGATCAGGATCGCTGCCACTACACCAATGACGATGGCCAGTATCCCGAACAGGCCGAGAAGAAAACTGATGAGAAGGAAAACCGCTTCCGGTGTCATATGCTAGGTCCCCGTCCAAATCGAAGATACCGTGCGGGTGGTGGTGAATGGGAATTCCATGCCGTGGCAGGATATCGATTTGCACCACGTAGAACGCCACCGTTTGGAATTATTCTCAATCGCGCCAGTCTATCATCCCGGCCGACGCAATTCCGTATCTAACGGGGCGGCAGGTATTGATATTCAGCGAACCGCATCAATTGATAGGGGACAGTTGTCAGGGAGGTCCCCTGACAACTGATAACTGACACTCCCCTGAGATGCGGTTCGGGCCACGTAGGGTGGGCTGTGCCCACCGGAAAACCACCCGCGCTTACCGCAATCATCGATGCGGTTCGCGCCACCCGACAGTGCCATCCTGAAAGGTCTCCCGCGCTCACCGCATCCTACGTCCGGAAAATTGCCAGGAAGGCAATAGGGCGGCAGGCAGGGCGGAAACGGGGCCAACCGGGTCTCAAAGCGTAAGGAAGAGATCGGCCTTGCGGACGAGGTCCGGCCGCGGCAGGAGTTCGGCCCGGGGAAAACGCACCAGGGCCCCGATTCTGGTACCCTGGCCGGCGACCTGGATCTCGAAGAGGGGAACCTCGTTGCCGGTCTCGGTCCGATTGCCGTCCAGCTTGATCCCCATGCGGTTCAGGTGGATGGAGCTCAAATGCCCGCCGACGTATTGGGCCGGGTTCCCCAGGACATCGGCCACCAGCTCGAGACGGGATTCCAGGGACGCCAATCGGGGGATTTCCCGCGCGAGCGTTTCCCCGATCTCGTCGAGCTCCCGTTGCAGTTCTTGGCGAGACTCGCCGCTGTCTTCAGAGGCATTCCGGTTCAGACGGGTGACGAGAAAGTTGCGACGATGCTCCAGCTCGGTGACCCTGATTTTCTCATCCCTGACCCGTTTGCGAATGTACGCCAGCAATCCGTTGAAGATGCAGCACTTGAGCGAATGCCTGGCCCCTGTCTCGCTGGTAGCGGGAGAAAGGACCTGGTGGTCGATAAAGTTCACGGTGGTCTGTATGACATCCTTGCGCACCGCGTCGCCGACCAATGACACCCCTAGCTGCCGGTGCTCTTCTATTTTCATGCACAGGAGCGCCCAATACGCCTCGGCATCAGGGTTGGCCTCCAGCAGTTCATGGACCTCCGCGCTCCGGCTGAACACCGCTTGCAGGTGGTTGGGATCGGCGAAAAAGGCGTTGACCCGGGGGTCCTCGGAGAACGCAGCCCGGCTGCACAGGATGGCCCCGGGGACTGCTTCGACAAGTCCGTCGATGTAGCGGAAGGTTGTCGCGACCGGTTCTCTCAGGCGCCGGGAGTAGCCGGATAGAAAACGTAGACGGCCGTAGGTCTCGTCCACTACGTGCTCGACCGCCTGCGCCAGGGTGCCGTTGCAGGATGGCTCGGTGGCCTCCGCGTCGTCCCAAGGCTTGAAGGCCCCGCCGAAACGCGAGAACATCTCCTGCAGAAAAGACCCCATTCTCCCCCTCACTCATGATCGTTCGTTGGCGTTGAAACCGGGCCGCGTGCGGCAGACAGCCTAAGAGGCTGTCCAAAAATCAACCCATTGATGTTATTTGATATGGCGTGACCAATCCGATCGAAATAATGCCCTTGATCCCCCCTCTCCCTAGCCCTCTCCAAGCCTCTCTCCCGAGGGGGGCGAGGGAGCCAACCGGGCATTACAAGCAGTTAGTTCTTAGGGGGCGTTCTCAATTGAGCTGAATCCTCATGAAAATCAAGCACATCAGGCCCATGCAGCAGCGGCTACGAGTTTCCGAGACACTCCGCGGCGCGGAGCTTCTGCGTTCCCACGCGGCGCGTGGGAACGAGAGAAAATCTGTTAGTTGAGAACGCCCCCTAGACAGCCTCTAAGGCTTCATCTTACCCAAAAGGAATGCCTGCCACACATGGATTTTCCGCCGTGCCGTGCGCCGCTTGCACCCACTGGTGACAGTGCGCCGAAGGGCTGCGCCAACCCTGCTGCGATGATCGAGATCCTTGCCGATGACCGCGAGCGGCACGGAGGCGTGATCGATCGCCTGCGCGGGTATGAGGAGGTCTCTCTGATCGTCGAGCGCCTGCCGTTGGGGGACTACCTGATCGACGAGGTGCTGCTTATCGAGCGCAAGACGCTTCCCGATCTCGTCGCCTCGATCAAGGACGGACGTTTGTTCGGTCAGGCCCACCGGCTGGCCGGCTGGCCGCTTTGGAAGGCATTCATTTTGGAAGGGACGGCGACGGACCTGGCCGGATCCGGAATGCGCCGCGAGGCCATTCAAGGGGCTTTGATCGGTCTGACCCTCTATCTGGGTATTCCCCTATTGCGTTCCCAGGGTCCAGCCGAGACGGCCCAACTCATGCTCTTCGCGGCCCGCCAGGGCCGGTCGGTGGTCACTGGTACGCCGCCTCGTCCCGGCCGCCGCCCGCAGGGCAAGACACGGATTCAGGCCCGGGTTCTCCAGGGATTGCCGGGAGTAGGGCCGCAGCGGGCGCGGCGCCTGTTGGAGACCTTCGGGAGCTTGGAGGGAGTCATCCAGGCCGAGGCCGAGGCCCTGGCGTCGGTGCGCGGCATCGGACAGGCCACCGCGGAGACGATCCGCTGGGCCGTGGAAGAAGCCGGTCCTGCCTACGGTGATTCCGGCGCAGTGATTTTTCATTTGTGACGCCTCGGGGCCTGGTGTAATGGGGCTTGCGCGCTCATAACCAAGGAACGCGGAATAGGCGTCACTACAAAATCGAAAATAAAGGGATACACTGGACTTAAGAGCCCCCTTCAGGAACATCCAACATGTTGCAGCTCTTTCGCATTACCGGGTTCTTGCCCTATCTCGCGGTGGCCTTCCTCAACGCCTTCGTGGACCTGGGACACAAGATCATCATCCAGAATACCCTGTTCAAGACCTATGAAGGGGATCTACAGATCACCTTGACGGCCATCGTCAATGCCCTGATCCTGTTGCCGTTCGTGCTCCTGTTCACGCCTTCGGGGTTTCTCTCGGACAAATACCCCAAGCCCCAGGTGATGCGGATCAGCGCCTGGGCCGCAGTGGGGCTCACCTTGGCGATCACCGCCTGCTATCGGCTGGGCTGGTTCTGGCCGGCCTTTGCCATGACCTTTCTGCTTGCGGTGCAGAGCGCACTCTATTCGCCGGCCAAGTACGGCTTCATCAGAGAACTGGTGGGCGAGGACGCGCTGTCCGCCGCCAACGGAGTCGTCCAGGCTACGGTAACCGCCGCCATCATGGCGGGGATCTTCTTCTTCTCGGTGCTGTTCGAGATCCTCCTGGCGCAACGGACATTCACCACCACCGGGGAGATCATACAACTGATCGCCCCCGTGGGCTGGTTCCTGGTAGGCTTCTCTCTGCTTGAGCTGGCCCTTGCGTACCGGCTACCCGAGCGGAGACCGCGTTCTGCGACCATGCACTTCGACTGGCGGGCCTACCGCACCGGTCGTTACCTGCTGGAAAACCTCGGGATGGCCTATCGGGACCGAGTCATCTGGCTCTCCATCCTGGGCCTGGCAGGTTTCTGGAGCATCGCCCAGGTGATGCTCCCGGCCTTTCCCGCCTTTGCCGAGGAGGTCCTGGGGGAGACCAACACGGTGGTGATCCAGGGTGCGATGGCCTCTTTCGGCATCGGCATCGCCCTAGGCTCGGTCATCGCGGGCCGGGTGTCCCGTGGTCGTATCGAGACGGGGCTCATTCCCATCGGCGCCCTGGGCATCGCTGTCGGATTGTTTGTGCTCCCGGGCCTGCCCTCGATTTGGATCATGACCTTGGATTTCCTAGCTATCGGCATTATGGGCGGCCTGTTCTTGGTGCCCTTGAGTGCGCTGATCCAGTTCAACGCCCAAGCTACGGGGCTGGGCCGCGTCCTGGCCGCCAGTAATTTCGTGAGGAACCTGGTGATGCTGGCCTTTCTGGGGCTGACGGTAGTGGCCGCCCGCTTGGAGAGCGGCAGCCTTGCCATCATCTATGCCTTGGGCATCCTGGCCTTGGTGGGGACCTGCTACAGCCTCTACCAGCTGCCCCGGCCCCTGATGCGTTTCCTGGTGGCGCGCGTCGTTATGACCCGCTACCGATTGGAGATGATCGGTCTTGCGCACCTGCCGCCCCAAGGCGGGGTGCTTATGCTGGGTAACCACATCTCCTGGATCGACTGGGCAGTCATGCAGACGGCGAGCCCGCGCCCCATTCGCTTCGCGCTGGATCGGGCCATCTACAAGCGCTGGTATCTGCGCCGGTTCTTCGACCTGTTCGGGGTGGTGCCCATCTCCCGGGACCAGAGCCGGCAGGCATTGGATACCATTGCCGAGCTACTGAACGCGGGGGAGGTCGTCTGCCTGTTCCCGGAGGAATACATCAGCCGGACGGCACAACTCGGGGAGTTCAAGCAGGGTTTCGAGCTGGCCGCGGCCAAGGTAGAGACAGGCGTCATCCTACCCTTCTATCTGCACGGGCTCTGGGGCAGCAGCTTTTCGTTCGCCAACGCCAGGCGCAAGGCACAGCGTCGCCGCCGCCGGGAGCGGGAGCTGGTGGTGGCCTTCGGGACGCCTTTGCCGATCTCCGCGACTGCCGCCCAGGTCAAGCAGGCCGTATACGAGCTTTCGGTCAGCGCCTGGCAGACCTTTGCCCGAACCCTGCCGACGCTGCCCGAGGCCTGGCTCAGGACCGCTGCCGGGCGACGCGGTCAGCCCTGTGTCCTGGACGCGATCGGCACTGCCCTGACCAACCGCCGTTTCATGGCCGCCGTCTTCCTGTTTGCGCTGCGGATCCGGAGGCTGGTGCAAGCCCGGAACCTGGGGGTACTCATGCCCGCCAGCAGTGCCGGGGCCATCGCCAATATGGCGGTCCTCCTGACCGGTAGGACGGTGGTCAACCTCAACTACACCGCCGGCCGTGAGGCCCTGCGCGCGAGTATGGAGAATGCAGGCATCCGCAATGTCATCACCGCGCGGCGTTTCCTCGCCCGGCTGAAGGACCGGGGGCTGGATTTGGGTGACCTGTTCGACGGGATCGAGCTGCATGACATGGAGGACCTGAAAGCGGGTATCGGCAAGGCCGAGGGTCTGCTGATGCTCACGGCCGCGAGCATCCTGCCCGCCGGCTGGGCCTGGCGCCTATTCGGTCACCGGGCCGCCCCCGAAGACACCGCCGCCATCCTGTTCTCCAGCGGCAGCGAGGGAGCACCCAAGGGTATCGAGCTCACCCACCGCAACCTCATCGCCAATGTGCGCCAGATCTCCGACCTGCTCGCATTGGAGACCGACGACCGGGTCCTCTCCAATCTGCCGCCGTTCCATGCCTTCGGGCTGACGGTTACCAGCTTCATGCCCCTCCTGGAGGGCATCCCCATGATCTGCCACCCGGACCCCACGGACGCCCTCGGTTGCGCCAAGGCCATCGCCCGCGAGCGTGCCACTATCCTGTTCAGCCCCCCCACCTTTCTGCGCCTCCATACGCGCAACAAACACATCCATCCCATGATGTTGGAATCCCTGCGGATGGTGGTGGCGGGCGCCGAGCGATTGAACCGGGACGTGCGCGAGGCCTTTGCCCTCAAATTCCACAAACCCATCTACGAAGGCTACGGCACCACCGAGACGGCGCCGGTGGCGAGCTGCAACCTGCCTGACCGCTTGCACACCCACGATTGGGGGGTCCAGATCGGCCACAGGCCCGGTACCGTGGGTATGCCCTTACCGGGAACCAGCTTCCGCGTCGTCGATCCGGTGAGCCTTGAAACCCTGCCACCCGACGCGGACGGGCTCATCCTGATCGGTGGCGTGCAGGTGATGAAGGGCTATCTCAATGCCCCGGCGTTGACTGCTGACGCCCTCGTCGAGCTCGACGGCCAGCGTTGGTACAAGACCGGCGACAAGGGCCGCCTGGATCAGGACGGCTTCCTGACCATCGTCGATCGCTATAGCCGGTTCGCCAAGCTCGGTGGTGAAATGATCAGTCTGACCCAGGTCGAGGAGCAGGTCCGGCAGGTGCTCGCCGAACCGGAGCTGGAGCTGGCGGCCCTCACCGTCCCGGACCCGAAGAAGGGTGAGCGGATCATCTTACTGATCGCGGCCGACCTGGATCCGGACGGGTTGCGTAGGGCATTGATCGACGCCGGCATGAACCCGCTCACCATCCCCGCCGAGATCCGGCCGGTGGAGCAGATCCCCAAGCTCGGGAGCGGCAAGACCGATTTCCCCGGGGCCAAGAAGCTGGCACTTACGGGCTCTTGAACCGCAAAGGTACAAAGAACATACAAGGTACTCAGTTCTTGCTTTTGTCCACCAGCTGCTGCGCGCGGATCCAAGGCATCATCGCGCGCAGTTGCGCGCCCACCTGTTCGATCGGGTGTTCCTTGCTCAGACGGCGCAGGGCCTTCAGCTTGGGGGCACCGGCCTGGTTCTCCAGGATGAACTCCTTGGCGAATTCGCCGGACTGGATGTCGGCCAGGATGCGCTTCATCGCGGCCTTGGTCGCGTCGGTGATGATGCGTGGGCCACGGGTGAAGTCACCGTACTCGGCGGTATTGGAGATCGAATAGCGCATATTGGCGATGCCGCCCTCGTAGATCAGATCGACGATGAGCTTGACCTCGTGGAGGCACTCGAAGTAGGCCATCTCCGGGGCATAACCGGCCTCGACCAGGGTCTCAAAGCCGGTTTGGATCAGGGCAGTCAGGCCCCCGCAGAGCACCGCCTGCTCGCCGAACAGATCGGTCTCACACTCCTCGCGGAAGCTGGTCTCGATGACGCCCGCCCGCCCGCCGCCGTTGGCCGAGGCATAGGCCAGGGCGAGGTCTCGGGCGCGGCCACTGGCATCCTGGAAGACGGCGATCAGGCTGGGCACGCCACTGCCCTGGGTATAGGTCGAGCGCACCAAATGTCCGGGACCCTTGGGTGCGATCATGATTACATCCAGGTCCGCGCGGGGCTCGATCTGACCGAAATGGATATTGAAGCCGTGGGCGAAGGCCAGGGCGGCGCCCTGCTTGATGTTAGGAGCGATCTGCTCCCGGTAGAGCTGGGCCTGATGCTCGTCCGGGGCCAGGATCATGACCAGATCGGCGTCCTTGGCCGCATCCTCGATGGTCTTGACCTGGAGCCCCGCAGCGGTTGCCTTGGCGGCCGACGCCGAGTCGGGACGCAGCCCCACGACCACCGAGACCCCGGACTCTTTGAGGTTGTTGGCGTGGGCGTGGCCTTGGGAGCCGTAACCGATGATGGCGACCTGCTGGTCCCGGATGAGAGAGAGGTCGGCGTCTTGGTCGTAGAAGATCTTTATGGACATTGATGGTTCCTGGAACTATCGGATCGGATGGTCCGCAAATTATACCCGTCGCCCTTGGGTTGTGCGGATAAATCTCCGGAATCGGGTCTCAGGCGTAGATTGCAGCAAGGGCCAGCTCGGCGCCGACGCTTCCGAGTCGAACGCTATCTTCCGGGCCATAGACCGTCGCATCCCATCCATCGGAGCGGCGATAGACCTCCACCTTCTGCTCGTCCTGTGCCACCAGCACATATTCCTCCAGACTCGCCAGCCTGCGGTAGGCGTAAAACTTGTCGGAACGATCATCGCGCTCGGTGGAGTCGGACAGCACCTCGATGATCAGTTTGGGACGCTCGCTGTAATAGCTGTTGTCGGTAAAGGGCCGGCATTCCACATGGAGGTCCGGGTAATAAAATCGCTCTTCAAATGCCGTTTTAATGTAGACCTTTATGTTCTCCATGTAGACCCGACAGGGTTTACCGGCAAGTCCGTTACGCAACAGCAGCGCCAGGTTCAACGCAATCCTGTTGTGCGCCTTGGTGGTGCCCACCATGGCGAAGACCTCGCCATTGACATATTCGTGGCGTACCTCGGCGATCTTCTCGCCTTCCAGGTAGTCTGCGACGGAGATCCAGCTATGCTTGGCTGCTACGCCCATTGCCATGCCTCGAATCGATTTTGAGAGCGATCCTGATCGATAGGAACACCATGATAATAAACAGGATACGGCGGCGAGTCACGCTACAATTTCGTTGCCAGAGGAACGAACCCCGATATCGGAGGTCGGGGTTGGCCTGATCGGGCCTGCCCAGGATCCGGTCTGGGGCTCCTGCAGGTCGAGAGCCCCCGATAAAGGCTTGAAGAGGCCCGATGCGGCCTGATCGGGTCCGCCGAGTACCTTGTCGGGCCTGCCCAAGGATGAGAAGGCCCGATAAAGGCTTAAGCAGGCTGGAATTGATCCGGTCTGGCCTGCCCAGGGTCCGGTCAGGGGCTCCTGCGGGTCGAGAGCCCCCGATAAAGGCTTGAAGAGGCCCGATGCGGCCTGATCGGGTCCGCCGAGTACCTTGTCGGGCCTGCCCAAGGATGAGAAGGCCCGATAAAGGCTTAAGCAGGCTGGAATTGATCCGGTCTGGCCTGCCCAGGGTCCGGTCAGGGGCTCCTGCGGGTCGAGAGCCCCCGATAAAGGCTTGAGAAGGCCCGATGCGGCCTGATCGGGTCCGCCGAGTACCTTGTCTGGCCTTCCCAAGGGCGGGAAGGCCCGATAAAGGCTTAAGCAGGCTGGAATTGATCCGGTCTAGCCTATCCAGTATCAGATCAGGGGCTCCCACAGGTCGAGAGCCCCCGATAAAGGATCGAAGAGGCCAAATCAATGGCGGAGAGGGCCTTGCCGGAGAGCCGGGGGGCCTGTCGGAGATCCGGGCCGGGGCTCTCGGGGTCCGGACCGGCCTGCCACAACCTCCGCACGGGCCGCTGGGTAGGTAGCAAAGACCGCTGCAGACTTGCGCCACCCCGCCCAAGGACGAGAGAATCCCACCTCAGACATTGGCGGGCCTGCCGCCGAGCGGGTCGCGCCGGCAGGACAGGTCTTGCGTTCCCCAGCACCAAAGATCGGGAGGAATCACGAGCATGGCGACATTCCCCAAGGCCGAAGCCAGAGTTCAATCCCTGGCCCATGAGATCATGACCGGGCTCCAGGCCCACGCGGAGCTGTTTCCGAATCCGCCGGTCACCCCCGAGGCGATCGGGCAATCCCTCACGGCCTATACCAAGGCCGCGGACCTGGTCAAGGAACAGCAGGCGGCGTTCAGCCATGCCGTCGATGCCAAAAACGAGGCCCTGGAGGCCCTGACGGACACGATGAAGATGGTCCTGAGATACGCGGAAAACGTGACCCATTTCGACGATACCAGCCTCAAATACCTGGGCTGGGGCGGACGCCGCGCCGGTGCGCCCCTGGAGCCGCCCGGTCAGACCCGCTCCCTGGAAAGCCCGCGCCGGGGCGAAGGCTGGATCTTCCTGGACTGGAAAGAGCCGGATGCAGGCGGCAAGGTAGCGGCCTACAAGATCCAACGCCGCGAGGAAGGCTCGGAGCGCTGGACGGACGTGGGCACGGCGCTCGCTACGGAAGCGACCCTCTCGGATCAGCCGCAGGACAAACAGTTCGTCTTCCGGGTGGTAGCCATCAACAAGGCCGGAGAGGGCGAGCCGAGCAATGGAATATTGGCGATGCTCTGAGCCCGTAGGATGGGCAAAGCGAGCGTCCTTCGCACTCGTTTCCAGGCTCCGGCGCCTGCCTGTGCGTCCCTGCACGCAGACAGGTGGGAACCTCGTCTTGTCCGCTCCAGCGGAGGCATTGTTATCCGGTGCGGTCCAGAGGGCGTCTGCTCTGAGCGTTGCCGCCAGCTGGTCATGGAGTCTATAAGCCGTCTGAAAGACGGCGGTCCCAGCCGGCCTGGGACCGCCGACATCCTGTCGGCCCCTGGGATCGCCGACATCTTGTCGGCCCCTGGGACCGCCGACATCTTGTCGGCTCCCGGGACTACCGATATTTCGTTGACCCTTCCGGCTAGCGGGTAAAACCTGAATGCCGAGTTGCCGGTCCAACTGGTCATCAGTCAGGCTTAGTTTTCTCGTTCCCATGCGCTGCGTGGGAACCAGAGACCGGGAGCGGGGCTTTTGCGACACCCTCTTGAGAGAGAGCAGGGGTGAGGGGGAAATTCAAAAGTTATTCTCGTTCCCACGCTCCAGCGTGGGAACGTCGTCTTGTCCGCTCCAGCGGACTCAGCTCCTCGGTGCTAATCGGCGTTGGCGGTTAGCCGACCGAGGCGCTTAATCGACGCTGGAGCGTCAAGATCCCTCCTCCGTCGGGACAAGTCTGCTCCCACGCTGGAGCGTGGGAGCCAGAGGAGTCTCTGCAGGCGGCGGATGGCGGCCGTCCCTGGCCTGATCCGCCCTACGTCCCTCCAGGAGTCGATCGAGCCGCTCCAGGCGTTGCCGGAAATATTCGTCATCCTGCTCCAGGCCGGCGTCCTGATAGATCTGCCAGGCCCGCTGGATATGGCCACGGGCCGCTTCCAACCGCTCGCTATCCGATTCCCATTCCCCGAGGATTCGCAGGATAGTGCCCAGATTGTGCTGGGTCATGGCCCAATCCAGGGGCGTGCGCTCGCGGATCCGCTCCTGCAAGGCAGCACGGAAGGCGGCCAGGGCCTCGTGCAGCCGCCTGCTGTCCGACTCCCGTTCCCCGAGGATTCGCAGAGCATTGCCCAGATTGTTCTGGGTCATGGCCCACTGGAGGGGCGTGCGCTCGCGGGTCCGCTCCTGCAAGGCGGCATGATAGGCGGCCAGGGCCGCTTGCAGCCGCCCGCTGTCCGATTCCCGTTCCCCGAGGATTTGCAGGGTATTGCCCAGGTTGTGCTGGGTCCTGGCCCAATCCAGGGGCTCACGCTCATGGCTATAGGCGGCGAGCAGATCCCGGTAGATCCGGATGGCCTCTGCCAGGGCCGAGTTGTCTCCCCGCTCGTCGCCCTGGTGATAGAGTGCATGGGCCTGTCGCTTCCGATAGCCCCGCCTGGTGTCCGGTTCGGAGGCCGGTGTCTGCTCGGCGGCGACGGCGAATCGCGCCGCGGCCTCCCGATAGCGCAGTTGGATCAGCAAGAGCTCGGCCTGCTCGGCCCGGATCGCCGCGGCGGAGAGCCGCCGCCGCTCCAGGGCCGCCTGGGCCTCTTGCAGGAGCTGCCCCGCTTGCTCGATAGCGGCCGACTCCCGGGCCTCGGCCCGGTCCAACAGCTGTTCGGCCTGGTCATAATCGCCGGCCTCGATGGCGGCCCTGGCCTGATGGAGCAGATCCCGGATCGCCGGGTCCTCGGGCTCCAGGGCCGCCAGGCGTTCCAGGGCCTGCTTGTGACGCCGGGCGATCTCGAACAGGCGCTTCGGCCACTGCTCGGGCGGGACGACCTGTTGCTCCAGGATGGCGAAGAAGCCTTGGAGTGCCGCATCCGTGACCCCGAGCCGGACTTGGAGCTCGGTGAACTCGGCTTGATCGGGCACGAGACCGCGGAGTTGCTCAGGGGTATAGCCGATGGTGACGGAGACATCGCGGCCCGCGGAAACTCCGTCGAGATCGATCTGAGCTGCCCCCACGTCCGGAATGGATGTGGGGGCTAGTGTTTTGGGTCGGGGCTGCCTCCATCGGCCTGGGTGGAGAGATGGATATCGCCCGCTGCCGATGAGTCCTCGACCTCGACATTACCGCCGACCCGGTTCTGCGCGGTCAAGCTACCGCCCGCCTCGAGTCCTGTGCCCCGGACCTCGCCCGGCTTCGGTGGAGGCCCTTTCTCCCCGGTCAGGCCCAACTGTGCGCCGAAGGGCAGGTGCGCACGGATATCCACCTTGGAGTAAAGGAACACAAAGATCACCACCACGATGGCGATGATTACCGTCACTAGGACCTTTGCTTTATTGGCAGACATGGCATCCCCTGGCAGGTCTGATGGTGGGATAGGGCTGCATGGTGCCGGATGCCGGGGGGAATTGCCAGTGCCCGGCCAGGGCCACCGAATGATAATTACTGCTGATCGCCTCTTTTGGAGTGCGCCGGCAAAGCGGTGCCCCGGATCGAGTTCCGGTGACTATATTGCCAACCCAGCTGTCGGGGATCAGCGGCGCCCTGTTCCCCACGCACCGCGGTGATGGCGCTTTGGTTTTCTCGTTCCCACGCGCTGCGTGGGAATGTGGAATAGCTAATGTTATGGCCGATGCAACTGTCCTAAGACATCAATTATTTTTTTACCTAAACTGGTTTCCGAAATGCTGTTTCGATACTTATCATCTAAGAATGCATGTCCGAGAGTACACTCTATACCTTCAACGATTGGTCCAGCGCCGGATATATGATACTCATCGATACCGGTTATAGTTTTACTGAGATATTGTACTATATGCTTCTTGAATTCAGCGTCAATCTCAGAGTCGATAGCCTCTTGGAGCAAATCATTCACTTTATTTCCAATGTCGGCAAGCTCAGCATCCTCTATTACTTTCGATCCTTCTTTCACATCCAAAAGATCCATGGACATTTTGAGATAGTTGATCGTATGTTCATCGATATGGCCAATAAATGAATCCCATGAACCATTTAGGTTTTGCTGCGCAAACGCAGCATCTAATTTTTGACTCCAATGCTCATGAGATGAACCTTGATTGGGGTAGTGTTCCTGTATCTTTTCTATTATTTGATTGGGCAACTCCATTACTTTTCCAAGACGCGACATAAGGAGTGCCGGGTTGGAGTTGTTTATTCTGAGTAATTTATTCCAGGCCCCCCTACACCCCATACCGGATGGATGCTGTTTACCATTTTCCAATATATTCAGTAATCTTCCCGCCGGATTATCTGATTTCATCTTTTTCACCTCGAGGTAGGGGTCTTTGGGGCTGCTTTGGAATACAACATGAGAAATCGTCTTGGTTCAGGTTCCAACGCATCGTAAAGATATATCGTTGGGGTTCCTCCGTCGCCCTGACCGAAACGGCTGCCTGATCGATCGAATTTATGGATCGGAGGTCAACTGAACTTTCATCCTAATAGAGTATCTATGTTGCCGGCAAGTGCGGGCGATGTGCATCGCGGCGGGAGATCCATAGGCGGCAGGTATACTGCCACACGGCGCGATCTGAGCTTTTGAATTTCCCCCTCACCCCGGCCCCCTCGCTACGCTCGGGGCAGGCTCTCTCCCGGCGGGAGGGTGTCGTAAAAGGTGAGGCCCGAAGCCGTCTGAAAGACGGCGGTCCCAGCTGGCCTGGGACCGCCGACATCTTGTCGGCCCCTGGGATAATGCCGAGTTGCCGGTCCAACTGGTCATCAGTCAGGCTGAGTGTTCTCGTTCCCAGGCGCTGCGTGGGAACCAGAGACCGGGAGCGGGGCTGTTGCGACACCCTCGGAGGGAGAGGGAGCGAAATACGCAGATTGTGCCGTGTGGCGGTATAGCTACCGGGCACTCAAAGTGTCAGCCCCTGGGCGCCGCGGGAGATGCCGGAGGGTCCGGTCCGGACGACCTCGATGATGAGCCCTTGGGGCACGGCATCGATAAAGGCGTCCAGCTTCTCCGCGGCGCCGGTGAGCTCGACCACGAAGCTGATGTCGGTGACGTCGATGATCTTGGCGCGGAAGATGTCCACCAGGCGTTTGATCTCCTCGCGGTCCGCCCGCTCAGCGCGGACCTTGACCATCAGCAGCTCACGCTCGATATGGGGGCCCTCGGAGAGGTCGAGCAGCTTGATGGTATCGATGAGCTTGTTGAGCTGCTTCTTGATCTGCTCGATGATGTCCTCGTCACCGGCCGTGACCAGGGTCATGCGCGATAAGGAAGGATCGTCCGTGGGCGCCACCGTGAGGGACTCGATGTTGTAACCGCGGGCGGAGAACAGACCCGCGACGCGGGACAGGGCACCGGCCTCGTTCTCCAGCAGGACGGAAATGATGTGTCTCATGGGAAAGGATCTCCTATCAGGGTGTGTTGACATTTAACCCTGACCGCCTGTTTTCACATGTTGAATGTCCGCGGCACCTAAGCGGTCCGCGCAGCGGACCCTACTATCCAGCTGATTCTCTCGTTCCCACGCGCTGCGTGGGAACGCGGAAGCTCCGCGCCGCGGAGTGTCTCGGAGCGGACCTGTGGGATGTTGCGGCCATCTAGCCTGTGAAAACCATTGGTTAGTGCAGATAACAACCGGCAAGAGAACCACGGATGAACACGGATCGACACGGATTGATCTCCATCCGTGTTGATCCGTGTCTATCCGTGGTTCGAGATAGTGAGGATTAGATCGTTTGTTAATTGAGAACACCCCCTAGTACCTAGTTTCTATCGATTCTGCTAGTTTTGGCGCCGGAGCGTGAAAGCCAGGCGTGTGAGCAAGCAGATATCATGAACTTGCAATATCGGTCAAAACTAGGTACTAGCAATATCGATCGAAACTAGGTACTAGGCCAGCTCCCGTTCCGGCGACAGGTGCATCTCGTGGTGCCCCTTGCCCGCCGCGATCATCGGATAGACGTTTTCCGTGGGGTCCACCACCACGTCGAGGAATACGAGGCGATCCTGCATGCCGAAGGCCGCTTCCATGGCGCCTTCCAGGTCGCCGGGCCGCTCCACCCGCATCCCGATGTGCCCGAAGCTCTCGGCAAGCTGCACGAAGTCCGGGAGGGCATCCACATAGGAGTGGGAATAGCGGCTCTCATAGAAGAATTCCTGCCACTGACGGACCATGCCCATGTAGCCGTTGTTGAGCATGATCACCTTGAGCGGCAGCCCGTATTGCCGGCAGGTCGCCAGTTCCTGGATGCACATGAGGATGCTCGCCTCGCCGGAGACGCAGGCCACCTGGGCCTCGGGGAAGGCCAGCTGCACCCCCATGGCTGCGGGCAGGCCGAAGCCCATGGTCCCCAGGCCCCCGGAGTTGATCCACCGGCGCGGCCGGTCGAAGGGGTAGAACTGGGCGGCAAACATCTGGTGTTGGCCGACGTCCGAGGTCAGATAGAGCTCGCCCTTGGTGACCTGGTAGAGGGTCTCTACCGCGAACTGGGGCTTGATCTTGGCGCTGGCGCGATCGTAGCTCAGACACTTGATATCCCGCCATTGCTCGATCTGCGCCCACCAGTCGGCCAGCGTTTCGCGATTGGGGTCATACCCGGCTTCCTTGAGCAGGCGCAGCATGTCCTCGAGCACGCTCGCGACGGGCCCGACGATGGGGATATCCACCCGCACATTCTTGGAGATGGACGAGGGGTCCACGTCCACGTGAATGATTTCGGCGTGGGGACAGAAGAGCTCGATCTTGCCGGTGACCCGGTCGTCGAAGCGGGCCCCGATGGCGATCAGGCAGTCGGTCTCGTGCATCGCCATATTGGCCTCGTAGGTGCCGTGCATGCCCAGCATGCCGATGAACCGGCGCTCGGTCATCGGATAGGCGCCCAGCCCCATGAGGGTGCTGGTGATCGGGAACCCGGTGGCACGGACCAATTCCCCGAGCAGGTGCGAGGCATCGTCCAGGATCACCCCACCGCCGGTATAGATGACGGGTCGTTGCGCCGCGAGCATGGCCGCGACGGCCTGTTTGATTTGACCGGGGTGCCCTTTGCTCGCGGGGCGATAGGAACGCAGGCTGATTTCCCGCGGATACGCATAGGGGATCTTGACGTTGGGATCGGTCGTATCCTTCGGGATATCGACCAGCACCGGTCCAGGTCGGCCCGAGGTGGCGATATAGAAGGCCTTGCGAATGGTCTCCGCCAGCTTGCGCACGTCTTGGACCAGGAAGTTGTGCTTGACGCAGGGGCGGGTGATGCCGACCGTGTCCACTTCTTGAAATGCATCGCTGCCGATCACGGGTGTGGGTACCTGCCCGCTCAGGATGACCATGGGGATGGAGTCCATGTAGGCGGTGGCGATCCCGGTAACCGCGTTGGTGGCACCGGGACCCGAGGTGACCAGGCACACGCCGCACTTGCCGGTGGCGCGCGCATAGCCGTCGGCCGCGTGGGCTGCCCCCTGCTCGTGCCGGACCAGGATATGCTTGACCCGGTCCTGCTTGAAGACGGCATCGTAGATGTGCAGAACCGCGCCCCCGGGATACCCGAAGACGTACTCGACGCCTTCGTCGATCAAGGCCTGAACGACGATCTCGGCACCACTCAATTCCACCTCAGTGACCCTCCCTCCACCCCGGACCCACGGCCGACCCGCGGGTAAGTAAGGATGATTCAACAAACTAGCTAAGCTACATGAGCCGAAGCTGCGCGGTCAAGGTATGGTCCTGCCCGGTAGTGGCTCAGTTCGCGAAAAAACGGAAATTGCGAAAAAACGCCAGGACGCAAGGACGCCAAGCCGCAAAGGAAGAACAAAGAAACTTTGCGTCTTGGCGCCATTGTGTCCTGGCGTTAAATGGGCCGGAAAGTGAGCGGCCAAGCATAAAATTTTCGGTAGTGCTCAATATGTAGTGATCCTGTTCTGAATGCTCATTGCAAAGTTCCAATCGGACAGGATTAACAAGATTTTCAGGATTAACAGGATTCTTTAAAGGGCACCTTGAAAAATCAGGTGTTTTCATCAATCGAGCGATTCTAAACCATTGATTATTCAAACGTACCATTGGCGAAAATCGTATTTTTCAAAGTGCCCTTAAGACGAAGAAAAATCCTGTCAATCCTGCAAATCCTGTGAATCCTGTACCATTGGATAACAGCACAGAGCTTGAAGCATTGCCAGACGTCCTCTCAGACAGCACCAAATAACGCCGGACAGCGCTGTTTGGGGAACCGGACTTGACTGGAAGTCCAAAAATGCGGTTCGCGCCTCCTCGTGATGCCATCCTGTAAGACCTACCGCGCTCACCGCATCCTACGTCCATCCTAATTGCTTCCAGCTATCGGCTTGTGCCGGACCGGGCCTTTTTAGTATTTTGCCTATCTTTTCGCGGCCGCTTCGGATCGCGGCCGCTTCGGATCGTGCTGGGACAAAGAGTGAGGATAGGACGGATGAATATGCGCAATCATTATTGCGGGGATCTGAACAGGCGTCACATCGGCGAGGAGATCAGGCTCTGCGGTTGGGTGCACCGCCGGCGTGACCACGGGGGGGTGATCTTCGTCGATCTGCGCGATCGGGAGGGCCTGGTCCAGGTGGTCTTCGATCCCGACCGGCCGGAGATGTTCAGGCTCGCCGAGCAGCTACGCAGCGAGTATGTGCTGCACGTCCATGGTCGGGTCAGGCCGCGCCCGGAAGGGACGGAGAACCGAGAGATGGCTACCGGCGAGGTGGAGGTATTGGCCCTGGCGCTGGAGGTGCTGAATGCTTCCGATACCCCGCCCATCCAGCTCGACGAGTACGCCCAAGACGTATCCGAGGAGTTGCGTCTGCGCTACCGCTACCTCGATCTGCGCCGGCCGGAGATGCAGGGGCGTTTGCGCACCCGGGCGCGTGTAACCGGCACCTTGCGCCGCTTTCTCGACGGCCACGGCTTTTTGGATCTGGAAACCCCGATCCTCACCAAATCCACGCCCGAAGGCGCCCGCGACTATCTGGTCCCCAGCCGGACTCACCCCGGCCGCTTCTTCGCCTTGCCGCAGTCGCCGCAGCTCTTCAAGCAGTTGTTGATGATGTCCGGCCTGGACCGCTACTACCAGATCGCCCGCTGCTTTCGGGACGAGGACCTGCGCGCGGACCGCCAGCCCGAGTTTACCCAGCTCGATATCGAGGTCTCCTTTATGACCGAAGACAGTGTCATGGGACTCATGGAGACCATGATTCGGGAGCTGTTCGGTACGGTCCTGGCTACGGAGCTGCCCGCTCCCTTCCCACGCATTACTTACGCCGAGGCTATGCGCCGCTACGGCTCCGACCGACCGGACCTGCGGGTGCCGCTGGAGCTGGTGGACGTGGCCGACCTGATGCAGGGGGTCGATTTCAAGGTCTTCGCTGGACCCGCCAGGGACCCGGCAGGCAGGGTGGTGGCCCTGCGCTTGCCGCGGGGTGGCGAGCTCAGCCGCAAGGAAATCGATGCCTATACCGAATACGTCGGCATCTACGGCGCCAAGGGTCTGGCCTACATCAAGGTCAACCAATGGGCCGCCAAGGGCCGCGCGGGACTGCAATCGCCCATCCTCAAGTTTCTGCCGGACGCGGCGGTCGAGGGCATCATGGCCCGCACCGGGGCCGAGGACGGGGATCTGATCTTCTTCGGTGCCGACACGGCCAAGATAGTCAACGAGTCCCTCGGTGCCCTGCGGGTCAAGCTGGGCCGGGATCGGGGTTTGGGTGGAGGGGACTGGCGTCCGCTGTGGGTGGTGGATTTCCCCATGTTCGAGCGTGACGGGCCCACCGGACGTTGGATGGCCCTGCATCACCCCTTTACTGCCCCGCAAGAGGATCAGATCGGGCTGCTTGCGAGCGATCCGGGGGCCTGCCAGTCCCGGGCCTACGACCTGGTCATCAACGGCACCGAGATCGGCGGCGGCTCCATCCGTATCCATCGCGAGGCGGTGCAACGGCAGGTCTTCGAGCTGCTCGGTATCAGCGATGAAGCGGCGGACGAGCGCTTCGGATTCCTGCTCCAGGCCCTCAGGTTCGGGTGTCCGCCCCACGGAGGCATCGCCTTCGGCCTAGATCGGCTCGTGATGCTGATGACGGGAGCCGGATCGATCCGTGATGTCATCGCCTTTCCCAAGACCCAGACGGCGGCCTGTCCGCTCACCTCCGCCCCTACCCCGGTGGACCCGGCCCAGCTCAACGAGCTGGCGCTGCGGGTCCGCGCCCAGCCCTGATTTTCGGCCCCGCACTTGCGCTTAGGGACTCGCCAAGGGGTTGTCGAACTCGAAGCCGAACAGACGCGGATGCTCGCAGATGACGGCCGCGGAGAAGATATAGAAGACGTAGTCGTAGGTCTCGTTCGGGATCTTATGGTGGCGCAGCAGCTTCCAGAAATTGCGCTCCCGGGGATTCTCCGGCATTTTGCGCAGGCGCTTGATAATGTTGCCTTCGCCCCAGTTGTAGGAGGCCATCACCAACAGACCCGAGGCCTGGGCGTCGGTACGGTAGATAGTTTTCAGGTATTTTGCCGCGGCATAGGAGGCCTTTCTGAAATCGTGGCGCTCGTCGGCCGGGTCGTATCGGCGCGTATGTTTCAGCGGGCCCATCTTGAGACCGAACTTCTCGCCCGTGGGGGGAATGAACTGCCACATACCTTTAGCAGGGCCATAGAGACGGAGTATCCGGCTACTCATCGGACCGACCGCGCGTGGTTGGAAGTTCGTTTCCTGCAGGGCGACATATATGAACTGAGGCGGCAACCCCTGGCCTGCGAGGGCAGCCCGGATAGTCGGGGCGTAGTTGTTTTCCCGCAGGCGCCGGATGGCGTTCTCCAGGCGGCTGGACGACTGCCACTTTTTGATATATTCCTTGACCTTGGCGATAAATTCTTGCGGCACCGCTACCTCGGTTTCGCCGAAGATCTTCGCCAGACGCAGGATCAGGAGCTCCTCTGAGTCCGGGGGGATCAAGCGGCTGGTCTGAAGCTCGTGCGCGTAGGCATCATACTTCTCGCGCATCCTTGCGAGCTTGCGTTTGGACGCTGCGATCTCTGCGCGGAGCCTTGCGCTTCGTATATCCTCTCGATCGCGTTCCAGATTGGACTCGAGATTGGCCACATGCAGCTCGAGCTCCTTCATGTCGTAGAAGATGTCGTTGGCGAGACCGGCCATCTTCTGTAGCTGTAGATACTGGAAGAGGGCCACGCCGGACACGGCGGTCAGCATCAGGACCACGACGAAGATGAGGGCGAGATAGGTCCGCGATTGGCGTCGCTTGACGTCCTTGAAGGCCCTGCGGATCAGCATCGTGTGCTCCCCCGCCGGCAGCTCGGATGCGGCATCCAGATAGTGCCGGGATACGTCCTCCAAGGACCGGGGGGGCTCTTCCGGGACCGGAGTAGGCGGTGGTGCCGTAACTCGGATCCGCGGTCCTTCCCGGCCGAGTTCCAGGGTGACGGTACCGACGATCGGTAGCCGATCGATGGGGCGTCCGTTGACCAGGGTCCCGTTGCTACTCTCAAGATCACGCGCCCACCAAGATCCGTCTTGTGGGAAGAGCTCCACATGGTGCCGGCTGACCCCTGGGGCGAGGAGGCGGATGGCACAGTCCTCCCCCCGTCCGATGGTGAAGGCGTGTGTGTACCTCCCGTAACTCAGCCGATCGTCGAGCCCCGGATACCGGATCTCGAGGCTGGGGGCATCACTCCGGGAGTGGGTGCCTTGAGAGACGATGCGGGTCCTGTCGTCATCACCGATAGACATGGCTTAAGCCGGTACGGCAGTACCGAAATATCGATGACATCTTTTCGGGATAGACTATAGGCGGCCATCAGCGCTCAGCCGGGCCTCGACTTCCTGCATAATGTCAGTGACCGACTTGTTGCTTACGCCGCTGCTCAATCCTTCCTGTATGGCCTGTTTCAATGCCGGGAACTTGGCGTTTTCCTCCTGATCACGGCGTACCAGGTCGCGGATATACTCGCTATCGTTCGTGTACTCACCGGCGGCAATCTGCGTCTTGATCCACTGGTCCTGTGTGTCCGTCAGGGTAATCGTCTTGCTGATGGTTCCCATGCACCGGCCTCCACGATGGGCGAAAGATCATACTATTGGTACATTTTAGCATTGAGAGTGGGTCGAGGGCGTGATCGCTACTTGGAAAACGGGGGAAGCCGGATCGGGTTGGGTCCATCTCAGCATAGAAGAGCACCGGCTTGGGGACGTGCATCCCTTTCACTCCGGAATCACCGCATCCTGCCCCTGTCCCTCTCCTACGACCACCGAGTGGTCGACAGCGCGGAGGTCGTGTGCTTCACTGACCTGTTGCGGGAAGATATTCGGAGCCTGTTGCTATAACTCGATTATATAGGTAAGTTGTTTGTAAGCGTTGGGCACGGATATGGAGCACGAAAAGCTTGGCGTAGAGTCCTGCCGGGTACTCAGACTGAATCCGAGCCGGCATTTTTCGCGCTTTTAAAATTGTCTGAGAGGTGATTATGAAAGCATCCATAGTCGATTTAAAGCACAAAGCCGATGACATTTTGAAAGCGCTCGAGAGAAATGAAAGCGTTATGGTATTGTATCACGGAAAGGTCAAAGGAATAATTGAACCGGCTAAAGAAAAATCAGAATTGAAGGTTGAAGATCACCCCTTCTTCGGTATGTATAAAGAAACTGAAGAGAGTGTATTGGAAGAATTAGAAAACTTAAGAAAGCATCGATATGATTTATGACACGGATATTTTGATTTGGGTTCAGCGGGGAAATGAAAAGGCGGCGAAGCTAATTGAAAAGGATGAAGAAAAGCACCTATCAATCCAAAGCTATATGGAGTTGCTGCAAGGAGCGAAAAACAAAACGCATCATAAATATATAAAGGATTTTGTTTATGATTTCGAATTTTCCATTTTACCGCTCACAGAAAATGTCGGGCATAGGGCACTGATATATGTTGAAGAATATGCACTCTCATCGAATATGCGAGCGGGGGATGCCATCATTGCGGCAACGGCAGTTGAGAACAACATGATACTAGTTTCCGGCAATGTGAAGCACTTCAAGGTAGTCAAGGAGCTGCAGCTCAAGGCATTCAAGCCATGATGCACATAGCAATAAGCTACAGGACACAATATCCTCTATATCCTGAAGGGAATTCGGTATCTATTTGAATCCGCAGATTGCGCAGATTGCGCAGATTGCGCAGGTTAAGAATGAAATAATCTGTGAGAATCGGCGTAATCTGTGGATAAAATAGACTCATCCGGTGGCAACGAGGCTACGGTTTCTGGCCGTGGGACAAGAAGCGAACCGCATTGAAGAAAAACTACGAATCACACGAATCGGATTCGTGTAGATTCGCGCGATTCGTAGTCAATCCAAACTGCCCGCGCCCCAGGGTCCGACTGCGGGAGACGGACACTAACACACAGACGAGACCGATTTTATCCGGATCCGATCGACCCAGGCCTTGGCCGACACTTCACTGCAGACATTTGAGCTTGCGGCCACCTCGAAGGTCAGGGTCACCGTTCGCTCCGCGAACCGGGACAGATCGATATCCGATCGTTGCAGCCATTCCACCTCGACGTGTTCCATGCCGACGGCGGAGGCCTCGTCCACCGGCGTGCCGTCCACCAGGACGCTGAAGCTGGCGCTGGTGTAGTCGTTTACCGCCGCGTCGAGATTGAGCCTGCGCACGTAGCTCAGCTCCGGGCTGGGACCCAGCACGATCTTGCGCGACGCGGATCGAACCTGCTTACCTGTTTCACATGTACGCCCGGAGGATACCTGCCCGAAGAGCCTGGGTCCCCCCGAGTCGTCGGTAAGCAACTCCCACCCCTCGCCTTCCCAGTCGGAATCGGCCGTCGCTTGCGCCGCTTCTTTTGTTGATCCCGCGGAATCCGGGCCCGTGGCGGAGCCCCTAAGCCTGCCCGCCGCTTCGAGGGAGGTCCCGATGATCCCCGGTATGTCGATCCCGAACGGCATATCGCCGGCCCGAGATTCCCCGGCAGCGGGCGCTGCATCCTGGATCAGACCGGCCGCTGCCAGGGATTTGCGGACGATCCCGTGCACATTGATGCCTAGGGGGATCCCCAGAGGCACGTCCCCGCCGCCGGTAGGCCCGGACGCGCGATCACTGGGCTCCGGACCGGTCTCTTCCCTTTCCGGCCCCGACGGCTCGACCAGAATGCCAGGGGGGACGCCGCGGGCGACCGACTCGGAACCGGCATCGGTCCCACCCGATTCCGGTCGCCGTGCAGCGGACCCAGCCGTTTGGTCGCTCGCGTGGCCCCCCCGCGCATAGATCCCCTCCGGTTGCCCATGGTCCGGGCGGTCGCCGCCTGAGTCCCGCGACAGGTAGTCCCGCGACAGGTCGATCACCGTGGGGCGCGCCCGGTCGGCAGTGGCCGTCGCGGCCGCTACCGATGCATCCGATTCCCGTTCCAGCAGGCCCCAAAAGCCGGCGATGTGGAAGGCGGAAGAGATGCCCACGTCGTTGAAAAAGGGCGCCGCGGTGCCGCATTGGTCGGGTCGGTCTCCGGTGCTCAGGGGGGCGCCGTGGGACATGCCGCCGATGGTGTAGGATTCGACTAGGGGCTCACCGTCCGCCCCTTGCCACACCCGGCAGAGGTGGCCATCCACGGTCCGCTCCACGGGGGGACTAGCCGCCACCCCATGCACGTCCGTCCACTGCTTGACGAGTTCATCGGCATTCAAGGGCTTGACCGCGGAGTCGGCGTCCCCGTGCCAGACCGATACCTTGGGCCAGGGTCCCCGATGGGGAGAGGCACCCCGCACCAGATTGCCCCATTCACGCGGGGTGCGGCTGCGACCCTGGAAGATGCTCTCGAAGGCCTCCTGCATATTGTCTGCCGTGCGATAGGGCACCCCCGCCAGGACCGCCCCTCCTGCGAATAGGTCCGGATAGGTCGCCAGCATCACGGAGGTCATCGCACCTCCCGATGACAGTCCCGTCACATAGACCTGCCGCCGGTCGAGCCCGTGGTCCTCGAGTATGCGGTCGATCATTTGTTTGATGGACAGGGCCTCGCCCTCGTCCCTGCGGGTATCCGCGGGGCGGAACCAGTTGAAGCAGCGCAGCGGATTGTTGGTCCAGTGCTGTTCGGGCAGCAGGAGCGCGAAACCATGGCGATCGGCGAGCGTCGACCAGCCGGTGCCCTTGTCGAACGAGACCCCGGACTGGGTGCAACCATGCAACAGGACGACTAAGGGCGCCGCCGCCGGGAGCCGGTCGGGGACATAGGTGAGCATCCGCAGCTGCCCCGGGTTCGACCCGAAGTCCCGCACCTCCACGAGCTTGCTGGCGCGCGTATCGACCTGGTCCGACCAGGCCTGGACGCTTGCCAGGGCCGCCAGCAGCTGTTCCCAACGACCACGAAAACGGGTCTGGCGAACGAGGTCGGCGAGCTTTGAAATGCGCGCCATTTTGGGTCCTAGATTGATCATGGGGGGCCTCGCTTGATCTGGAAGGCTGGTGAGCTTACCGATCTCTACCAGCTTGGCGGCCGGTAAGAACAGCGTGTGATAAAGACCGGGATCGGGGTTACCGTCCCGCTCCGGATCGAGCCATACCGGGGGGCGCTCTCCCCCCGCCGGCTCGTAACCTTGGGTGATGATGTTACGTTGTCCCTCGGACCAGGCGCCCAGCTGCACCGCACTCACCGGATAGCTGCGGCTGACCCAGATTCCGAACAGCTCCCGTGCCAAGCCCTGCCTGGTCTCGGGCATCGTGGCAAGCTCCAACAAGCGGGCCAGGATCTCCCCGAAGGTCCGGTGGCCGGAGAGCAGCGGCAGTGTGGGTGGGGGGCTTGCGTGCCTCGACAGGGGTCGCGGACCCAGGGTGATGCGAGGTGCCGCCGGGTCCGCCGTGCGTGCGGTCGGGCGCAGCCGTTCGTAACAGCGGATGGCCTCGACCGTATAGGACTGCTGCGGAGCGGCCATGGACCCGAGCAAGAGCTTGGCGGCATAGTGGGGGGTCGCCGGTGGTGAGCCACGCCCCCGGGGACCTGGTGCGACCAGACCGTCCGCTACCAGCATGGTCACGCGAAAACGCAGATCGCGACGGGACTCGCCGAGGATATCGGCCAGTCGTTCGCCGAATTCATACCGCTTCAACCCGGTCGCCATGGCACAAAAGCTACCATGGTCCCGAGGCGCGCGCAAGAATAATTTAGTAAGTGACGGCTAATAATTTACGGGCCGGGACGAGGGTGTCCGGGTCCTTTTGACATTCAGCAATCCTGAATTATTTGGCGCTGTTTGGGGGACCGGACGTGTTGCGTTCGACGCACCAAGGCTCGCTGATTGTCTGCCAGGTCAGTGCCGGCGTCTTAACGCAACCGACACCTAGCGCGAGGTCCGCGCGGGCAGGCCGTGCGGGGGGGTAATGTGGGTGTAGGTTGCGTTAGCCGCGCGCGCAAACGTCTGGGAGGGCACGGCGGGGAACGCGGCGTAACGCAACACGATGCCTTCTCGGGTCGCACCAAATGAAGTTACGAATCACGCGAATCCACGCGAAAATTGATTCGCGCCGATTCGCGGGATTCGTAGTTATACCCGTTGCCCGTGAATAGCTTGGTAAGCGAGGTGGGTCGATGGTGCCCGAGCGCAAGGCGCGACGAGGAGGAATAGCCAGTCCTATTGCGACGGTGAAGCCGATAGGCTTCACGGGCATACAGGGATGTATGCCCTGCTCCGAAAGGCGGAGCAGGATCGCGCAGCCTTTCGGCGCAACGCGGCTATCGGGTGCGAGCGGCGTGCATCGCGGCGAGCTATTCACGTGCAACGGGTATAGAGCAAAACTTAAGTGTAGGCACGCCCAGCAGTCACAGATGCGGTTCGCGGTCTGCCGGGCGCGTCCCGCGCCCGGCGGCTCACCACATCCTACCCCGCGGGACCACCCGATGTCGGGTGACGGCGTGCCCGTCGCTTGGCCCACACAGCTACGACGGGCGCGCCTTACCCGACCTATGCGGGCTGACCCACAACAGCAAGGATTTTGAGCGGTTTGGGGGAATAATCAGAATCGAAGGGATCGATTCTTGACGGCAAATGTTTCGAACGTTTTTCCAATTCGCCGACTTCCAGGCCGGAGACGTTCTTGCCCGCCAAATCCGGCAGGCCATAGTTGAGCACCGAATTGACCACCTGGGGGTAGGGAGACAGGTCCTGCACCGAGGCCAGATCGACGGCAGTGAGCAGCCACTGGAGATCGCGAATGACGGAGCTGCGCAGTTGGCGGGGGGAGAGCACGCGCTTCTCCTGCGATTCCTTGTCTTCGCGCGGCTCGTCGTCCATGAGCCGGTCCAGCAGCGAAGGCTGGAGCCGTTCCTTTGGGATGAGTTCGGTCATAGGGAGCCCTACTCTTGTAGAGGAGTGCTGATTCTAAAGGCGGGATGCGCTGCGCTTTCCCGCCCTACGTGGCTGTGGGGGTGAAGACCAAAAACAAGGTGGGTGTCCTTTTCTTCCTCTTTTCTTCCTAAATCGGTGTGGACGAAGGCCCCGGACTGGACCGAGCCGGCGACGGACCAACCGGAGATATGGTCCCGCTCCCGCAGTGCGGTCTCATCGGGGGGGTAGTAGGGGATTTCTTCGTAGCCGGCAACGGGGTGATGGGCACCGTTGTCGTCGGCCAGGACCAGGGTGTGTTTACCCTCCTCGTGCCGGAAGAAGTAGTGGATGCCTTCCTGTTCCAGCAGCCGGCTGATGAAGGTGAAATCGGTCTCCCGGTACTGGACGCAGTAGTTCCGGCGGCGGTGGGGCTCGACCAGGAATTCCTCGAAGTCGATGTAGCCATGCTCGCGGAAGATGTCCTTGACGATGTCTGGCACCGTCCGGTCCTGGAAGATGCGACAGTCGGTGGTGCAGGAGAGCAACCAGAACCAGGGGACCAGGGTGGCCTGGTAGATGGCAACCGCCCCGTCGAAGCCGGTGTGGGAAAAACGGCTGACGATGCCGTTGAAGTAGCGGGTCTGGTAATCCGGCAGTTCCAGCCGCACGGTGACGGGTTGGCCGAGCAGCGCTTCGTGCTTGATCGGTTGGTAGGATTCACTGATGAGTTCCAGTTGGTACTCGAACAGGGTGCTCAGTCGTTCGCTTCCGCGCATGGAACGCAGCAGCAGGATGTCTTCGCCGAGGGGGGTGGTGACGGCGAGGGTCCGTGCTCGTTGGCTGAGGGGCATGGGTTGATCTCGGAAAGGCAAATGGTGGGGAACGGATTATATCGGTATCAGTTGTCAGGCTGAGCTGCGATGGGGCTGTGGCGATTGGCCGCGGAATACCGTAGGGCGGATCAGGCCAGGGACGGCCGCCATCCGCCGGGCTGCTTCAATGAGCCCGTAGGTCGGGTAAGGTCAGGGCGACACGCCGGCCACCCGGTGTCGGGTAACGGCGCGCCAATCACCGCGGCCAATGCAGCTTCACGGCAGGCGCGCCTTACCCGACCTACGCCGGCTCACCACACCATCGATGCGGTTCGCCGCCGGGCGCGTCCCGTGCCCGGCGCCTCACCGCATCCTACGGGCTGGATCGAAATCGGGATCGCAATCGGAATCCCGACTTCGATCCCGATCCCGATCCCGATTTCGGGCATGACGCATCCCTATCTACCTGGCTGACACGGTTCGCTAAATGTCAACACAACCCATGTAGCTGGTGGGATCTTTCAAGATTTTTTCCCAGGAATAACGTCCGGCGGCGGATTGCCACCGGGGTAAGTGAAAGGATCACTTGTTGCGTGTGTCCATCAGCCGTTCGATGATGGGCTGCAGGATAATCTCCATGGCGAAGCCCATCTTCCCCCCAGGCACGACCATGTTGTTGCGGCGGGTCATGAAGGAATCGTGGATCATGGACAGCAGATAGGGGAAGTCGATGTCGAGTTTTTTCGGGTCCTGGAAACGGATGATGACGAAGCTCTCGTCCGGGAGCGGGATATCCCGAGCGATGAAAGGATTGGATGTATCGACCGTCGGCACGCGCTGGAAATTGATGTCCGTCAGGGTGAATTGGGGCACGATGGTGGTGATGTAGTCCGGCATGCGGCGCATGATGGTGTCCACGATGGCCTCGGCGGAGTAGCCGCGCTCCAGGTTGTCGCGGTGGATTTTTTGAATCCACTCCAGGTTGACGATGGGAACGACCCCGACCCCGAGATCCACATGCTGGGCGACGTTATTCTCCTCGGTCACAACCAGCCCATGCAGACCTTCATAGAAGAGCAGGTCCGTACCTTCGGGGATATCCTCCCAAGGGGTGAACTGGCCGGGGGCGAGGTTGGTACCGAGGCGCGCGTTGAGCTCCGCCGCCTCCTCGTCACTGTGAATGTAGTATCGTTTCTTGCCGGTACCCGTCTTGCCATAGCTCTTGAACAGCGCCTCGAGCAGGTCGAAACGGTTCGCGTCTGACCCGAAGTGGCTCAGGTTGCGATGTGCTTCCGCCGCCTTGGTCATTTCGGCTTTCATCTCGGCGCGGTCGTAGCGATGAAAGCTGTCGCCTTCGATGATGGCAGCGTTGAAGCCATCGCGGAAAAAGATGTGCTCGAAGGCCCGCTTGACGGTCGTGGTGCCCGCGCCTGAAGAGCCGGTAACCGCAACGATCGGGTGTTTCTTGGACATGGGTCTCTCCCGTTCTCTTTAAGTTATCTCTCGTCAAGTTATCTCTCGTCTCCGAGCCGCATTGTATACCGATCCGCCTTCATGTCTGCGTTTTGTGTATGACGACGAGTAATTTCAGGTACGCTTGGGAGGACGAGCTCGATAGGCTTCGTGGGACTACAATGACTGTAGATATCAGACCGGAAGGCGCGGCAGGAGAAGACAAACATGGCCTTTCGGTGCAGTGCCGCCAGCAGGCAGGGGAAGCGGGCATCGCGGCGGAAAATCCATGTATGACAGGTAGCTTGGGACCATGATCAAGTGGGATCCGGCCTTGCGTGCCAACCAAGAGTTTCAGTCCGCCCTGGTACGTATGGGATTTTGGGTGTTCGGAGTAATTTACGTCGGCAGTGCCGCGTACACCGGTTACTACCGGATCAATTCGGTTTATTTCTTCCTTCTGTTTGGGGTCTATTTTTTATTCTTCGCCGGTATACTGATCAGCGTACTGATACGCCCGAAATGGACGGCCCGCCAGTACCTGGGACTCGTCTTGGACATCACGGCGGTCGGTTTGGCCACCCTTCTGACCGGCGATGTCAGTCCCTTCTATCTCATCTATATTTGGATCCTCATCTACGCGAGCACCCGATACGGGCGTGGCCACCTGATCTTCGCCTCGATACTGAACCTGCTGACCTGCACCCTGACCATTGTGGTCCTGGACGCATGGTGGACCCATCCCTACGAGGTCGTCTTCATTCTGCTGCTCCTGGTGGTGCTCCCGATGTACCAATACTCCCTCCTGCGCAAGCTGCAGCAAGCCCGGCGTGAGGCGGAGGTGGCGAACCAGGCGAAGGGGGATTTCCTGGCGGTCATGACCCACGAGCTACGTACTCCCTTGACCGGGGTGGTGGGGATGACCAACCTACTGCAGTCAACGCGGCTCGACGCCGAGCAGCGCGAGTACGTCGATTCCATCGTCAGCTCCGCGGAGGTGCTACAGGCCCTGATCGGTGATGTGCTGGACCTGTCGAAGATCGAGGCCAAGAAGCTCCACCTGGAGTCCGTCGCCTTCGATCTGCGCGGCGGTATGAGGGAGGTGTGCGCCGCCCTGGAGACCCAGGCCCTTGCCAAGGGACTGGAGGTAATCCTGCGCATCGACCCAAGGCTTCCGGACCGGATGATCGGTGATAAGCTCCGGATACGCCAGATCCTGTTCAATCTGATCGGCAATGCCATCAAGTTCACCGACCGAGGTGAGGTGAGGGTCCATGCAAGTTTGTGTCCGTCCGACGAACTGATGCACCGCCCTCACCTGCTCCTGGAGGTCTTGGACACGGGAATCGGGATACCAGCGGACCGGTTGGAGGAGATCTTCGAGGGCTTTCGGCAGGCGGACGATTCCACCACCCGGCGTTATGGCGGAACCGGGCTGGGTACTACCATCGCCAGTGACCTTACGCACCTGATGGGGGGGCGTATCGGCGTCGACAGCCAGGTCGGAAAAGGCAGTCGCTTCTGGGTACGGCTGCCACTACAGAAGGAAACAAGGCCGCTGGTCTCGGAGGAGAGGCAACGACAGCTCGAGGGTCTGCGAGCCTGGGTGTTCGAGAACAATGCCACGAGCAGGGAGCTCATCATGGAGATCCTGCGCGGCGCGGGTATGGCGTGTGAGCCGGTGCTCGATATGGACCACCTCGGCTGCATGACCGATCGGACCCAGAGATTGGACCTGCTCATCGTCGCCGACTCGCCCGCTTGTCAGGACCTGCTGGCGTTGCTGGATCTATTCCAGCGCGGGCTCGGTGCCAAGGTGCCTTATCTGCTGCTCACATACAGCACCCGCCGCGCCGGTCAACGGATGGCCCGCGGGAATTGCCTGAGCAAACCCTTTCTTGCCGAGGACCTGGTCAGTCGGGTGCGCCAGATACTGGGGAAGGAGCGCCCGCAATCGGATCGGCAGGAGGAAAAGGAAGACAGGGCGCAACCGGTAGCAGTGCATGGGTTGCGTATTCTTGTAGCCGAGGACAACGCTGTTGCAGGGAAGGTTGTCAGGGTGCTGCTCGAGAAACAAGGTTATGAAGTGATCCTGGTCGATGATGGGGAGCAGGCCTTGAGCCGCATCCGGGCCGACCCCTTCGCCCTGGCCCTCGTCGATGTGCGTATGCCCAAATTGGACGGGATAGCCCTTACTCGGGCCTTTCGTGCGAGCGAGGGGCAGGGGGCACGGCTGCCGATCATCGCCTTGACCGCCAACGCATCGGAGGAGGTCAAACACCAGTGTCTCGAGGCGGGGATGGACGATTTTCTCAGCAAGCCCGTGAACCCGCGGGACCTCAGCAAAATGGTCGAACGCTACACGGGTCAGCGGGAGGGGGATGGTCCATCGCGTTCCTGACCGCGTCCGCCAACCTGCGGCTCCTCGGTGATGCCGGGAGCTGCGGATCAGCCCCGGGACAGGAGCCGGGTAAACCATCCTTTCCTGAATTTGACGGCATTGCTCCGGTTTTCGTTCGGGCCGAGTGCCGGTGGAGGCGGAATCTCCCTTGGCTCGCGATTTTCGATAACGGCTTGCGGGCGGCCGGTTACCAGCAATTCCGCTTCGTCGGCACCGATATAAGGTTCCGCCGCCGTGCGTCCTTCCGCCAAGAGTGGCGGTCGGTGTTCAGGATCGTGGGCATCCGTCGCCAGGATATGGACGAGCCCATCACCGAGGAATTTCTGTGACCAGTATTTTGGATGGGGGCCGAAACGGCCTGTTACCGCCCCGGCCGTGAGCTGGATCCAAGCGCCGCTCCGGGCGGCGTCGACGAACCAGCCGTAATGCTCATCGTCGAGCCAGGTAAGCCGTTCGGGGTGAGTGATGACCGGTTGGTAACCGGAAGCCAGCAGGTCGAAAATCAGACGCGAGAAGCCGACGGGAACCATATGGTGAGGTGGTTCAAACAGAAAATACCGGGTGCCGTGAAGGGTCGGCATATGTCCGGAGCGGAGACCATGCACCAGCTCCGGGACTAGTTGTATGTCTGCGCCATAGGTGATTTCGAGCGGAATGTCGGCCTCTTGTATCCGGGTGCGAAGCGCCTGTACTTCCTGCATGATTTGGGCGCCTGTATTATCGTACAGGCCAGGATAGATGTGCGGCGTACAGGCGGTCATCCTGATGCCGTCTCTGACCGCAATCTTGGCCATCTCCAGGGCGGTGTGGAGATCGGGTGCCCCATCGTCGATACCGGGAAGCATATGGCAATGCAGGTCGATCATCGAGAGAACCGTTCGGGTTGGGATTGGGGCACGCATCAACAAGATGCAGGTCACCATCTTTATGGGGTGACCGGCGCCTTGAATCAAGAGGCACCTTGAGGAATTCAAGTATCCGTTTCCGCTTGTCCATGTCGTTCCTGACGATCGACACCGATTCACTGTGATCTTGACCGGAGTACCTCGACTATTGACGCCTATTCCGAATTCTACCTATCTTGATCCCGGCGGTGAGGCACCTTGTGCAGCGCAAATCTGAACGATCGATTTCTGTCCGACCGATAATGGCAGCGGCCTAGCTTGCAGAACCTATACTCCAACTATTTCGGCCTCAAAGAGGCGAGCTTCTCCATTACCCCAGACCCCCAGTATCTGTTCCTCAGCGAACAGCACCGGGAGGCGTTGGCGCATCTGCTCTACGGAGCAGGGACGAGTGGCGGCTTCGTACTGCTTACCGGGGAGGTGGGTACCGGCAAGACGACCATCTGCCGGGCCTTTCTCGAGCAGCTGCCCGATGGTGTGGAGGTTGCCCTCATCCTTAATCCGACCACGACGGTAACCGAACTCTTGCGCACCGTCTGTGACGAGCTGCGCATAGAAGTGTCGGAGCAGGAACGCACCGTCAAATGCCTGGTCGACCGCCTCAACGACTACTTACTGAGGGCGCACGCCGAGGGTCGACGGGCGGTGCTCATGATTGACGAGGCCCAGGACCTGCGCCCGAAGGTGCTGGAACAGGTCCGGTTGCTCACCAACCTGGAGACCACCAAACACAAGCTGCTTCAGATCTTCCTGGTAGGTCAACCGGAGTTGCGTACCCTGCTCCAGCGCGAGGGTCTACGCCAGCTCAATCAACGCATTACCGCCCGTTATCACCTGCGGTCGTTCAATGCGGCCGAGACGGCGGAATATATCCGGCACCGTTTGATGGTGGCGGGTGTGGAGCGGCAGCTGTTCACCCGTGACGCCATTCGCCTTGTGCATCGCGTTTCCGGTGGCGTTCCGCGACTGATCAATATCCTCTGTGACCGCTCGCTGCTGGGGGCCTGCGTTACGCCTAGTCCCCTGGTGACCAAGTCGATCGTCAAGCGGGCCGCGCGCGAGGTAAAGCATTCAGCGCCGAGACCATACGGCTTCGGTCATGGACGCCTTGCCATGGCTACCGCCGCCCTGATGCTTGCCGTTGCCGGCGGCTGGATGACTCGCTCCTGGCTGGCCGAGGTTCCCGTAGCAACACCCCAGGTTCCGGCCTTCCTGGCGCGCTGGCTGCCATCACGCCAAACCGAACCGCGGGTCCCGGTCTCCCCGCCGCCCAAAGCAGCCCTGGAGCAGGCCCCCGGCCTGGCCTTGGCCGAACCGGAGGCAGCTGGGCCTGGCGAGGATCTGATACTCGCTGACATCGCTATGGACCGGGCATCGGCCATGCGGGTGTTACTGCGCCGCTGGGGTGTCGAGCCCGCGGGCCTGGGGCCAGGAGATCCTTGCGTGCGCGTGATGGATTACGGTCTGCGCTGCGAGTTCGATGGGGGAGGCTGGAGCCGCATGCGCTTCTTCGACCGGCCGGCATTGATCGAGCTGGTGACCGAGGACCTTTCCGAGCGGTACCTGGTGATTGGTGGCCTTGATGCCGAGGCCGCGGTTTTGGACCTGGACGAGGGGAGTCGGCGTGTGAGTCTTGCGACCCTGGACGATGTCTGGGATGGGGATTACCTCCTGTTGTGGCAGCCGCCCCCGGTGGGCGGTGCGATAATAGGTCCCGGATCCCGAGGCGAACCGGTACGCTGGTTGCGAAAGCTCTTGTCACAGGTCCCGGATTTGGCTGTTGAGGCCATCGGCTCGGGTGTTTTCGACCCGGCGTTGGATGAGGCAGTACGCAGGTTTCAGAAGCGGGAGGGCCTTAAGATCGACGGTATTGCCGGTCCCAAGACACTGATTCGGCTCCATAATGTGGTGGGGATGCCGGAGATCCCCAAACTCGCCCCGGTCCCCTGAGCGCCATGTCCTATATCCTGGAAGCATTGAAGAAGTCCCAGCACGAACGTGAGCTGGGTCAGGCACCGATCCTGGTGGCGCCCAGTTTTCCGAGCGAGGAAAAGCGTGCTCGCCCCAACCTGTGGATCCTGGTGGCATTGATCCTGGCGACATCGGCCGTGGTCATCGCCCTCTACTCGGCCTTGCGCGGTGGCCCACCGGTCGCAACGGTGGCCCAGACCGCCCAAACGGCAACCCGTGAGACAAGAGATCGGGACCCTGCCACGCCCAAGCAACCGGCGACCAAGCCGTTGCCGAGACAGGCGTCGCTGCGGCAGCCCGGGCCTGTTGCATCCGGTCCTCGAGGGTCGGCGAATCGGTTTCCGGCGCATGCTCCGGTTGCGCCTGAGACCACTGCCTCATCCGTCGCCATGGAGGCATCCGCTCCCTTCATGTCCCCCCCTCCGCCGCAACGCCGGATGCATAAGGGCCCGGTCGCGGCAGAGGGGCCGCCGATGGCCCCAACGCAGGAGCGGGACGGCAAGATTCCGCCGGATTTGATTGCCGATATCGAGGCTTTCAAACGCGAAGTTCGTGAGGGACAAGCGGGCATGACCGAAGCCCCGCGGGTCGAGGAGAAGACTGCGCCCCGAGATTTGCGTCTACCCAAAGCGGTACGCAACCGTTTACCCGAGTTCGTCATGTCGGCGCACATCTACGACAGCGAGCCGTCCAAGCGTTTCGTTTTGATCAACGGCCTCAAAACAGGGGAAGGGGAGGTGTCGCGCGAGGGGATTGCCGTAGAGCGGATCCTTCCCGACGGTGCCGTTTTAAGCTTTGAGGGACACGGATTTTTCCGGCGGCGTTAGGGTATGTTGACAGTTATCCGGTATCTGGGCGACATCCTTTTTGTCCGCAGATTACGCCGATTTTCACAGATTAAAAATGAAATAATCTGCGGATTCAAAATGCGAATTTGCAAAGGGACAAAGGTGCGGTAAGCGTGGCAGGTCTTACAGGATGGCATCATGCTCCGTCGGGACCAGGATTTCTCGCTGCGCTCGAAATGACACCAAATGTCAACATGATCTGGAGGCTTGACATCCCCGAACCAGGTCGTAAACTCATGCGCCTCAATGCGGGAATAGCTCAGTTGGTAGAGCACAACCTTGCCAAGGTTGGGGTCGCGAGTTCGAGTCTCGTTTCCCGCTCCAGCTACTTGACCGCCCTCGCCGCGGTAGGGCGGGCCTTTACCGGGGGTGGCCTTTTGTGGATGGCCAGGCGGTCGAACCAGGCATCGCCTGTGATCTGGTGCTTCCCCCCCCGGTGCTTCTCCACTGAGACCAGGTGAATTTCTTGGAGCTTACAGGCTTCGGGAACCTGGAACTCGAATCCGAAATCTCGCCATTCGTTGGCACCCAAAAAGCGCTCGCTTTCCCCCAGCTCCTCCGGCTGCGGCAGCAGACAGCGTATGACCCACTTGAGTCCCCCTTGCGTATCCAGGCTGTCGGTCTGGACTCTACCCCGCAGTTGGTAAGTACCGGCAGCGAGGAAGAGTTTTTGGTATAGGCTACCCCTGAAATGGCCCTGGTAATGATTGAACCCTATATGCAGCGATTTGCTTCTGTCGCTGTCGTAGGTGTACACCCTGTCGATTAGGGCGTTGCGGGGGGTGTGGATGTGCCAATCGAACCCCCAGTTACCGGGCTCGAGCTCGAAGCTGCCGTCATAGAGCGGTCCCAGCCGCTTCCGTTGATCGTCGGTAAGACCATTGAGCCAAACGCTATAGGCCCGGGCGGTCAATTCGTCCTTCATGAGCCGGGCGACATAGCTTTTGCGTTCGGACAGCGTGATTGGTGCCTGCCTCGACTTGCGCCGCAGGGAGTAGAGTTGCCGAACGGTTTCGATCTGTGTTGCGCTTTTAGCGACCTCGGAGAAAAAGGAGTCCCACCAGGCTGGGGGTGAGGTCGCAAGGATCTCATAGGCGGGCCGAGTGTGCGGATTTTCCGCGAGCTTGAGTAGAGATGGGAATAGCTTACTCCATGCCCCCTGGGTGATTTCCAGGGTGCGAGAATAATGGGAAATTGCCCGTCTGACGTCATTGCGGCGGAGCCAGTAGTCGCCTGCTTGTCGCTGGATGCGCGGATCTGCCGGCTTCAACCGCAGGGCCATCTCAACCAGGGCATCGGCGCGTGCCTGGTTACCCCGGGTAAGCGCGGCCCTGGCCGCGGCGAAAAACGGGCGTGCATCCGCCATGTCGTGGGTGTTGGCCTGGGCCAGAAGGGTGGCAGCGGTATCCGGGTCGTCGTTGTGCAACGCGACGGCTTGTCGATACAAGGCCTCCGGTTGGCGCTTATCCCAGGCGAGGGCCTTACCCACCGCGTCGCGCTCACCCTCGATGATCGCTTGGGCATAGTGAGACGATATGCCGACAACACCGATGCGCCAGATGAGCAAGGCAGCGGCGATCGAGATTAAAACTTGACGCAGGATGATCAACCTCTGTTCCTGTTAGCGGTATCGGAATCGGTCCCTACCGTGTGCTCCGGTTTGAGGGCCAGGCGTCGGAACCATACCGCTCGCTCACCTGATTACGCCCGTTCCGGCAGCTTTGCCGCCTGGTCGTGAGTACCGTAATCGTAGCTATAGTGGTAATCGTAACTATACCTGTATCCATATCCGTATCCGGAGCTTCTACGAGTCTGGTCAAACCGGTTGACGACGGCACCGACGATATTGGCATTCGCGGTACGGAGACGCTTTACCGCACCCTCGATATGACCGTAGCGCGTCTGTCCAACCGTTGCCACAAGGATGGTGCTCCGTGCCAGCTTGGAAAGCACAATGGCATCGGCCAGCCCGATGACGGGCGGACCATCGATGATGGCGAAGTCGAACCTTTCAGTAGCCAGGCTCATGAGCTCGAACATCTTGGTGCTGGCTAATAACTCCACCGGATTCGGCGGTAAGGGTCCGCTGGTGATAACGACCAAGCCGGCGATTCGTGTCGGTTGGGCGATATGGGTGGTCCTGGTGTTGCCGGCGAGGTAGTTGGTGAGCCCTGATGTGTTAGGGAGATCGAACACATGGTGAAGGCTCGGGGAACGCAGGTCGGCGTCTATTTGAAGCACCTTGTTCCCGGCATTCGCCAAGGCAATCGCGATATTCGTGGCGATCGTCGTCTTCCCTTCGCCGGGGCTCGCGCTGGTGACATACATGGTCTTCGGCATACCTTCCACGGTCGAAAAGCTGAGCGAGGTTGCCAGTGATCTGGCCGCCTCAGCGAGTGGGCTCCTGGGATTGTCGGCGGCGGATAAGGCAATATGTCCTTTTTCGGGGGCAACGGGCGATCTGGATGTAACCAATGGAACAATGCCGAGAACCGGGGCCCGGATGCGGTTTTCCAACTCCTCGCCGGTCTTTATGGTGTCGTCCAGGTATTCGAACAGGAATACCAGCAGGAGGCCTCCGGCCAGACCCACGCCGAGGGCGATCGTCAGATTCTTGGACAGATTGGGTTTGAAGGGGCGCCGCGGAACCAGTGCCCGGTCGATGATCGAGATGTTGCTGTCGGCGATTTTGGATCTGATGTCCTCCTTCTCTTTTCCGGGGACGGCGCCCTCCTCTTTTTTTGCGGAGACAAGGACGTCCACCTCTTTTATGCGCTGGAGCAGATTCTCATAGATTTTGCGGTTGGTATCGACTTCCCGCTTCAACACCTGGTAGTCAGTACTGCGGTCACGCAGGGCGAGGATATCGCTTTCGGTTTTTCTGATACGCGCCTGCAGTGACGCCTCTTCTCGCTGCTTTGCCGCATGGCCGGCCTTGATCGCCTCGGTTACTGCGGCGACCTCCGCTTTGATCTGCTGGTCGATCTCGGTAATCTGACGCCGGAGTTGGCGCTTAGCGGGGTAGTCCGCCTTATAGATTTTAGGCTGTCCTTCATATTCCAGCGCCAGCTCACCCTTGCGCCTTTTCAACGCCTGGATGACCTCGCTGTTCATGATCTTCAGGACCGCAGGTCCCTTGCCCTTCAGGGACTGCGCGTATTCGGACTCCATCGCAATCCGGTCCGCCTCGGCGTGGGCGAGTTTTTGGTTCAGTGTGTCGAGTGTCTGCATGAGGGTATCGAGCTTGTTGTCCAGGTCGACGATCTTGCGTTCTCGTGCATAGGTAATGAGTTGCTGCTCGGAGTCTTCGAGGTTGGCGCGAACCTGTACGATGCGTTCGTTGAGGAACTCGTCGGCGTAAGACATGGCATCGTATCTTCGCTCCATGTTCATCTTGATGAAGTTATCGGCAAAGGCGTTCACGATATCCGTGGCCCTCTGGGGATTGGAGTGGACGTAACTGAGATGCGTGATCTGGGATTTCTTCGGATCGGAATCGACCTTTAAACCGGCGGCGAGCGCCCCTGCCCGACGCGACTTCCACTCTACTGGATTGATAGGTTGCTGGGTTGTACGCTCGTCGGCGCCCTTGATCCACCCCTTAATAGTGTTTTCCAACTCCTCCAGAAAAGAGGGTGTGCGCTTGATCGGCGGTTTGCGCGGCGCTTCCAACAAACCGAGCTGGTCGACAACTCGCTCCGCCACGGCCCGGCTCTTTAGCACACTTTCCTGGGTTTTATGGTAGCGCATCGCGTTCATAAAGGATGCGCCGAAGGCGGCTTCGCCTTTGAGCCCCGTCAATCGAAGGGATGGTAGCTCAATCTGCAAACTAAGCGAACTTCGGTACAGGGGGATGGTGTTATAGGTTTCCACCAGCCCTACGATTAAAGCGATTGCAGTGGTGACAACCAGGGTCCACTTTCTGCGCAGCAGGATACTCCAATAGTAGTGCAGGTCGGCGACATCGCTGGTGTTCCGGTTGTGGGCTACCGGTTCGGCGGCCAGACCGGCCAGTCGACGTAATTCCTGCTGCCGGTCGGTGGGCTCCAGTGTGCGATCATACGCGGTTGCGCTTTCAAGGCTAAGAGCGTGCGTCATTTATCTCCACCTATTACGGGTTTTGTATAGGCACAGTATCCGCGGACTAATAGGGTAAGGGGATGCGCAGTATCCAATTGGTAAGGACGTGCCCTACGGTTCTTTTCACAACGGCGGTCCCCGATTTTGGGACCACGACCCGATCGTCACTGATCATCACCGGATCGGTTAGCTGCCCCTTCTCGATCAATGCGAGATTTACGACGTAGGCATTGATGTCACCGCGTTCTTGCTTTCGAAAAACGACGATTTCTTCTTTTTTGGCGATCTCGTCCAGACCACCGGCCATCGCGATGGCCTGCATCAGCGTCGTTTGGCCCCCCACCAAGGGAAACACGCCCGGGCTCTTGACGTGCCCGAGGATGGTGACCTTGTGTCCCGTGGACTCGGCAACCAAGACGCTGACTTGCGGATCATTGAGGTAGCGCTCGCCCAGCCGGTCGGCGATGACCTGTTCCGCCTCGCGCGGCGTGAGCCCCCTGACTTTCAGGTTACCGATCAGCGGCATGATGATGGAGCCTTCTTCACTAACCCGTTGCTCGGTCGCCAGTTCGTCGACTTGAAAGACCTCGATTTTGAGCAGGTCGTACGGACCGATCCGGTGGGCACGCATCGGTCCGGGATCCGCCGGAATGCCGATAATGGCTGGTACGAAGGTAGCGGACGTCTCCGTGCGGAGAAGCGATTTATCTTCGCGCGACGGGTTTTCTTCTGCAATGCCGAACATGTCGGCGCGGGGCGAGGGGTTGTCTCCACGCGTCCGGTTTTCTCCCTCAGCGCCGTGTGCACCCTGGCGCGGAGGAACACCTTGGCCCGCGGTGGGATTGGCAGGCAATGCGTTTGCCCCCGACGGTGGGCCACCCGACGTCGTACAACCCTGAACGCCCAAAACCAGCAAGAACAGGGCGCAGCGTTTGATGAGCCTATTCATCATTTTGGAAGATTTCGCTAAAGGTTAGGCTTTCCAGCCGATTCTACTCTGGTAGGATGGGAACTTGCCAACCATAGTGATCACCTACGAGTTCGCCGGCTCAACGAGATGTCCCCGTACCGAAAGCGCTCGGCCTTCAAGGTTTCGCCTGCCCCTGACCTAAGTAACACCACCCTATTTTGGTTGCTTGGGGGCATCCTCGTCTTTGCACCTCTGTTCCGCTCCGGCCAGCCCGCACTTGCCGTGTTGGTCCTCGAGTTACTCTCGGTTTCTCTATTGGCCGTAACCTTGTGGCGACCGCGACGGAACCTCATCACACGCACGGAGACCCTGGCGCTGACGCTGCTTGTTAGCGTGCCCTTGTTGTATCTGATTCCGTTACCTGCGGAGTTGATCGAGCGACTCCCCGGCCGGGAGCTCTACCTGGACGGGCGAGCCTTGCTGGCGGGTGTGGCGGAGGGCGGGCCTGCCGGGCTGTCACTCTATCCCCGGGAGACCGAATCCGCGTTGTTGTTGTTGCTCTTACCGATTGCGGTCTTCATCGGCACGCGTGCGCTTGATGCGTCCCGCGTGCTCCGACTCGTTTTCCTGCTGTTGGCACTGGCGGCCTTACAGTCACTCCTCGGAATCCTCCAGTACAGTGCCAACGAGGGAAGCCCCCTCCTCTTCGGAATGCAGCTGTCCGCTTCCCACGCGAGGGGTACCTACACCAATGTCAATCATCTTGCCGGCTTGTTGGAAATGCTGTTGCCCGTCGCCCTCGCGCTCCTGGTTTACTCCATCAGGCGCCGGGATATTTCCAGGGAGCGAAAGTGGAAACGGCGGATGATCTTCTTTGCTTCCGGCCGGGGGCATTTAGCGTTCGTATATGGGGCGCTCGCATTGTTGCTGTTGGTCGGTATTATCTTTACCCGTTCGCGTACCGGGATCACGCTGAGCATGCTCGCGCTCTTGTTGTCGATGATGGCATTTGCCCAGCGCATCGGCGGTACCAATGTGTACGGGCCGATGGGGACGATCGTCGCCGTGGCGGTAGGCATGGGAGTTACCACAGGCCTGGTGCCGGTGCTCGATCGATTTTCTATTGCCGAGACAATCCATAATACACGCTGGTCCATCTTCTCGGCGACACTCGACGGCATCGGCACTTTCTTGCCGGTGGGAAGCGGACCGGGCACCTATCCCGATATTTTCCCCGCCTTCCAGCCGCCGGAGCTTGGCCAGTGGTTCATCAACCATGCGCACAACGACTACCTGGAGTGGTTGTTCGAAGGTGGTCTGCTCTTCGCCGCGCTGATCCTGTTGCTACTCGTGCTCTATGTGCGGCAGTGGAGGTGGGTGTGGACTCGGAACCAGTGGTCGTGCTTTCAGTTCGTACAGGTCGCCGCGGGGATTGGGCTCCTGTTGCTGCTCCTACATTCCCTTTCGGACTTTAATCTGCACATCCCGGCCAATATCGCCTATTTTGCCTTTCTGGCCGCTGTGTTTTTCTCGGCGCCGGGAGGCAGGGTCGAATCCGTCCGCTCCAAGAAGCGACGTCGCACCCCATCGCTGGGAGAGGGCCGCTCCGCATCTGCGGTACCCGGAGAGGAACAGCCATCGGTGCCGGTTTGGAATGGTAATCGAGGTGTCGGCACGAGCCTCGACGATGACCCAAGTCGCATCCGCCAGACCCTCAGCGAGTTGACGCGCTGCATGCCGAGAGTGCTCCTGCTCCAGCTGGGCGGAGCGTCCGCCGAGGAAAAGGAAAAGTCGGTATCCGAGCTACGCGTGCTTGGGGACCGTTTGGCGGCCTACATCCAGGCAATCGAGCGGTACCTCCAAGATCAGCAGATGCCGGCGGACGAAAAGTCGGAACCCGGGGACAGTGTTCCCGGTCACCGGGGCGATCTCGAGGCGCTACGGATGGATATCGAGGCCGTGATCGCGGCCGTGGATGCCTTCGTCGACCATCCGGGCCATAGCGGCAACTTCTCGCATCTCGACGCCAGGCTCGGGGATGCCGAGCAGCGGTGCCGGGTGCTCACCGGCGAATCTGCCATGGCGTCAACCTCGGTGCCGCAGGATACGCGGTTACAGCGCCAGGTTGCAAGGGAACGCGAGCCGGTGACGACTGCGCAGGGGCCTGGACCGAGCGCACTCGCAGGCGAGGCGCCTGCTGAACAAGTGGGACCGGATTCCTCCCGTGGGGCATCAGGGTCAGGCAGGACACGCGACTGACCCCGTGACCGGATCGCGCTTTACGAGTCTGCTGGCATACGTGACGCCTCACGGGGCAGTACTCTTGCTGGCCGTGGCATTCATGTTGGGCGAAAGTGCCATCGCGCTGGCGAATCCCTGGATTGCCGGCAGATTCGCTGACCTGGTAATCCAGCCTCCGACGACCGGGGAGATTGGAATCCCGGAGTTGACGGCGCTGTGGGCGCTGCTGCTGGCGGTTCAGAACGGTCTCAGCTTCGGCAATCGCTATCTCCTCGGCAGCATGAGCGAAACCATGCTCGCGAATCTGCGCACCCGACTCTATGACCACCTGCAATCATTGCCGCTGGCCTATTACCATCAGCAACGCCGCGGCGAGGTACTGGCCCTACTGGGAAACGACGCAGCGCAGATCGGCAACTTCGTGACCGGTACCCTGGTCAGCCTGCTTCCGCTCCTGCTCACCTTTATCGGCGCCTTCTACATGCTCTTCCGAATCAGCCCGACCATCGCCGCCCTGGCGGGGTTGGCGGTTCCCCTGTTCTTCCTGGTCATGAAGCTGATCGGGCGCCGCATGCGGCCGCTGTCCTCCGAGTGGGTGCGTACCCACGCCGCGATGTTCGCGACCCTGGAGGAGAACATCGGCATGCTCCCGGCCATCAAATCCTTTACCCGTGAGGCGCACGAATCGCGGCGTTTCCAACGCAGTAACCGCAAGCTACTCCGTATCGCCAAGGGTCGGCTCTTGATCGAGTCGCTGTTGACCCCAACGGTTCAGCTGCTGGCCGGGATAGGCCTGCTCCTGCTCCTGTACCTGAGCGCGTTGCAGGTATACAGCGGGACGCTACAGGCATCCGACCTGGTGAGCATTCTGCTCTATGGTATGCTTCTCACGCGACCGGTAAGCGGGCTGGCCGGAGTCTACGGCAGCGTGCAGACCGCGCGCGGCGCCGCCGGGCGCCTGATCGAGGCGTTTGCCTTGCGGCCGGAGCCGGACGATGTAGGGGCTCCGCCGCTCGGCTCGGTTTCCGGTCATATTTGCCTGGAGAACGTCCATTTTTCCTACCCGGGACGGCCGCCGGTGCTGACAGGGGTCGATCTGGAGATACGAGCGGGGGAGACGATCGCCCTAACGGGTGAAAACGGCTCGGGTAAGAGCTCGCTGGTTCATCTGCTGATGCGCTTCGCCGACCCTGACCATGGTCGCATCCTCGTGGATGGTACCGATATCCGCAGTGTGAGCATCGCGAGCCTGCGCAGCCGGATCGGCGTGGTGGCCCAGCACGTGCTGCTCCTGAACGGCTCCGTACGGGAGAACATCGCCTATGGGCGCCCGGCAGCGGACCAGAGCGAGATCGAGGCAGCGGCGAGGGCCGCCCAGGCGCATGGATTCATCCAACGCCTACCGCAGGGCTATGCTACCCACATCGGGGATCAGGGTATCCGCCTCTCCGGCGGTCAGCGCCAACGGATCGCCCTGGCCCGGGCCTTGCTGAAAGACCCACCGATCCTCGTGCTCGACGAGGCGACGGCCATGTTCGATCCTGATGGGGAACGCGCTTTCATCGAGGTATGCCGAGAAGTGCTGGCGCAACGCACAGTTATCCTGATTACCCATCGTCCTGCGGGCCTGGCACTGGCAGATCGCGTGCTGATATTGGAGCAAGGCCGCATTTCCGCATGAGCATTCGCCGCAACACCACCTATAATCTACTCGGGGCGGCCATTCCCTTTCCAGTATCGTTCGTTACTGTCCCGATCTACATCGGACTGATCGGAGAGGCGCGTTACGCCGTGCTGGCCATTGCATGGCTGTTGCTCGGCTACTTCGGGTTGTTCGATCTCGGGCTCGGGCGTGCCACCGCTCAGCGCATTGCCGCACTTGGTAACGCCGCCGCAGAGGAGCGCACGCGAACCTTCTGGACCGCGCTTATTGTGAATCTCGGTCTCGGCATCATCGGGGGCTTGCTCATATGGCCGGCCGCTGCCTACTTCTTCGAGAACCTGTTCAAGATCGAGGACGCCCTGCGCCCCGAGATCGAAGCCGCCGTCCCTTGGCTGATACTTGCGGTGCCGATGGCCACCACATCCGGTGTACTCACCGGCGCGCTTCAGGGCCGAGAGCGATTCCTCGAGCTGAACCTGATCTCTGTCTCGGGCACCGTGCTGTTCCAGCTGCTGCCGCTCTTCGCCGTGGTGGTTTGGGGGCCTGAGCTCGGTGTGCTGCTTCCCGCCGTACTGGCAGCACGTCTGTTTACCCTGCTGATGTTGTTCCAACGCTGCCGACGCCACCTCTTTCGCGGGTGCGTCGTGGCCATTTCATCCGAACACGCAGGCCACCTCCTTCGCTTCGGGGGCTGGGTGACGGTGACCGCATTCGTGGATCCCCTGATGGTGATCTTCGATCGCTTCGTCATTGGGGCCGTGTTGGGGGCGAAGAGCGTTACCTACTATACCGTCCCCTTTCAACTGGCCGAGCGCGGTACCATCATTCCCAGCGCCCTGATATCCGCCTTGTTTCCCCGTTTCGCCGCTGTCACGCGCAAAGAGGAAGAACACCTTGCGCAGGAGGGAATGTGCTTGCTGGCGGTGGTCATGACTCCGCTCGTCGCTGCGGGTGTCCTGTTGATGGAGCCCTTCTTGGCGTGGTGGATCGGACCCGTCTTCGCCGAGCAATCGACCCCGGTGGGCCAGGTTATTTTTCTGGGTTTTTGGGTCAGGAACTTTGTAAGCATCCCCCTTTCACAGCTTCAGTCACGCGGGCGCCCGGATCTGGTTGCCAAGTGCCATCTGGTCGAGGTACTCCCTTACTTCGGCCTCTTATATCTGGGCTTGAGCGAGCTCGGCCTGGTTGGCGTGGCGGTGGCTTTTTCCCTGCGCGCCGTAGCGGACTTTGTGCTACTCGCCGGGCTCGCCGGTACCCTGCATCGTTCGCTGCACATACTGGCCGTGCCCGCATTTCTGCTTGCGGTAGCCTACGGAATCGCAGACCACACCACTGCCGGCCAACCTGAGTGGTATCTCTTGGTTACCGGTTACCAGCTTATTACAGTAATCTGGGTGTGGCACCAAGCCCCGTCTTCCCTCCGCCAACTCACTCTTAGGGTGTTCAGGCGGTTAGCAAAGCACGGCCGCACAGCGAAACTCAAGGTACGCCCATGAACGCACCTGACACCCAAATACTGGTTTCGATACTTACACCGACCTGGAATCGTGTATCCTATATCCGTCGTGTATGGGAAAGTTTGAAATCGCAAACTTGCAAAAACTTTGAATGGATCATAGCGGACGATGGATCTACCGACGATACGGAAAAAGTCGTCAGAGAATTATCAAATCACTCCGATTTTCCAATTGTGCTGATTCGTGCCGATTCACATGTAGGAAAAGCCTTTATGGACAACCAGGCAGTCGTGCAAGCGCAGGGAGAGTTTATTCTATGGTGTGATTCGGACGACTACTTGAAGCCAAATGCACTTGAACGCTTGTTGGATACTTGGTGTTCTATTCCGCCAGACGTGCGTGACGACTATGTTGGCGTCACCGCCCTTTGTGCCACGGATGAAGGGGTTGTCGTCAACCCCTTTCCCGATGTAGAACAGACTGATGTCAGTTGGAACGACTTGGCTGGAGTGCACAAAGTCACCCGGGATATGCTGTTTTTCACTCGGGCGAGCGCATTGAAGGCATGTCCGTTCCCGGAGGTCGATCTGGTCATCCCGGAAAGCGTGGTCTGGACGGAAATCGGACACCGGAAGACAAGACTGATTTCAGAGGTCTTGATGATCAAAGAATATAAGGCGGACAATCGCATTTCATTCACTGGTTGTATGGCCTACAACCGAGGGCGTGCCTATGCGTTGGCGACCACTGAGAGAAATTTGCGGTCCTATACTCGGGGATGGAGAATCAGGGCGTGGCGTTTGATTACGTTCCTTCGTTATAGTATACATGGAGAGCTCGCGATGCGTGAGGTCTTGCGCTTGTGGGGTAATAATACCAGCCAATTTGCATTATGGGCATCACTCCCGGTTGCATGGTTACTTGCAATCAAGGATATACGGCAGGGCAAGGTGAAAAAAACGCATCGAGAATTTCTGGCAGTACGAGACACTGTACGGACATATGTGGTTCAACTAGTACACCTGCGTACAAAATCCGGAAACAACATTGAGAACCACGAATGAACGCGAATGGATACGAAAATTCGTGTGAATTCGTGGTTCTTACGTGGTTTGAGATGAAACCTTAGGTTACGTGATGTTGCCGGTAAATACGCGCATCCATAGTAAGTAAAGTCTAAGAGACTGCCCAAAAACCAACATATTGATTACGGTTTCCAAGCCCATGATGCACACGATCATAAGAAAATGTCACACAATGCGTAAGATGATACGTGAAATAGGTTTTCCACGTACCTTGCGTATCACTGTGGACAAGATAGCCCTCACATTACTTCAGAAAGTATACGGGTTCCATCCTGTTCATGTAATAACACCTCTTTCCGCAAGACCCTACCGGCATATCGTAGCCGACCTTGCAAACGGTTTAAAGCCACGCTGTGTAGTCGAGGTAGGATGCGGTCTAGGTATTATCCTATCATTGATAAGAGCTCCGAATCGCTTTGGCTATGATGTGGACGAGGGAGCCATCAGGGCGGCTCGTTTACTCCGGCGTAGGGTGAGCTTTACCCATGGCGATATCACAACTGTCTCTCAGCAACCGATCGATGTGTTGATCCTGGTGAATTGGATACATGAATATAGTCCGGAGCAACTGGACATATGGCTTTCGCCCATGCTTTCATATACATCGTATCTGCTTATGGATGCTATCGATCCGGATGGACCTGAGGGTTATCGGTATCGACACGATTTTAAATTTCTGGAAACCCGGGTCCGTCGTATAGCGGTTCGTCCGGTCCCGAACGAAACGCGAAGTATTATTTTATATGAAGTGACACTGTGAACACCCAGTATCTCATTCGTCTCGATGATGCGTGTCCCACGATGGACGCTGTCAAGTGGGATGCATTGGAATCCGTATTGGACGAATCCGGTATTAAGCCGTTGGTCGCCGTAGTACCTGACAACAAGGATTCAATGTTGGAGATAGATGGGTATGACCCCGCATTTTGGGGCCGGGTGCTTGATTGGCAGAAAAAGGGATGGACGATTGCCATGCATGGTTTTCAGCACTTGTTTCATCCGATTGAACGAAAGCGCCTGTTAATGCCATTTTATGACCACAGCGAATTTGCGGGGTTGAGTGAGCAGGAGCAGGCCAAAAAGATTAGAAACTCCTGGCAATTATTTTTAGATAGAGGAATCGAGCCGACTGTGTGGATTGCACCTGCACATTGTTTCGACTTGGGAACACTTCGGGCGCTCAGAGCAGAAACTCCGATCCGTATTGTCAACGATGGTATTGCCTGCAAACAATTCTATGAGCATGGGTTATATTGGATACCACAGCAGCTTTGGGCGCTGTCGAGAAAGCCTTTCGGCCTCTGGACGGTATGTTTACATCCCAATAGCATGACAATGAAGCAGATCGAAGCGTTTAGAGATAAGTTAACGTCGGATATATTTCGTTCGCGCATCATCTCCATGGGAGATGTATATCTGCGTAAACGTAAGAGGTCGCTGCTTGATCGTGCCTATTCAGTCTGGTTCTGGCAACGGGATGGAATATTCCGTGCCCTTTATCTGCTACGTAACCGATTAGGAGCAAGCGTATGGGAAAAATTGCCATTTTGCTCCCTGGTCTAAAATTTGGTGGAACCGAACGGGTTGCGCTCAATCTAGCGCGTGCGCTGAAAGCTGAAGGATTCAAGATCGACTTCATCTTGATGAGCTATGAAGGCGAATTTTTGGCGGAGGTTGAAAGCAGTTTCGATGTGTACAATCTTAGATGCAATCGAACCTGGAAACTGCCGATGCGGCTTCTGGATTATATTGTTAAGCAGAAACCCAATGCGCTTATTTCGAGTTTTTGGAAGCTCAACGTGTGTGCCTGTCTGACACGGCTCGTCTATCCAGCATATAATTTAATCTTGTGGGAACATTCCCAGCCCAGCAAAAGTGATAATAGTCCCACCTGGCTCTACAGTATCAGCGCCAGTCTGATTTATCAGCTCGCAACCAAGGTGGTGGTCGTATCCAGTGATGTATTCAAGGATGTGCAGCGTATCACCCTGGGATTAGGCCGCAAACTGATGATTATTTTCAATCCGATATCACCCCCGGCTTTTAAATTATGTATCTCACAGCGAGAAGCTGGGAGCCGTAATATCATCTGGGTCGGACGGCTGGACGAGCCCAAAAACCCAGGTTTAATGCTGGACACGTTCGTGACGTTGATAAAAAAGGATAAGAATTATCGACTCGACTTTGTGGGGGACGGAAAACTACGCTCTGAGCTGGTACAGCATTCTCTGTCGTTGGGACTGCAGGATAATGTGCGTTTTTTAGGATTTCAGCCGGATCCCTATGTATTGATGGCAAGGGCGAATTTACTTGTGCTTACTTCGAATCGGGAAGGTTTTGGTAATGTATTGGTGGAAGCCCTTTATTGCGGGCTGCGTGTAGTCAGCACGGATTGCGGAGAGGGTATTCGTGATATCCTGCAGAATAATCGCTATGGTTCGATCGTGCCCACCAAAGATAAGAACGCCTTAGCTACTGCCATCGAACGCGAATTCGATACCGAACATGACTGGCGTGCCCAAATCGAAGGAGCGCAACGGTTTCTGCCGTGGAAGATCGCGTTGCAGTTTATTGAAGCATTGGACCTGGGGAGAACATCGATGATATACCCTCGAGGTGATAGCCAAGTTTAGCATGCGTCCATTAGTTTCTATTATGCTGTTCATTGTAAATTTCCGAGTCGATCCGCTATCAATTCAGCAACATACTGTGACCCATTATTATTTAAATGAGCAAAGTCGTACATATAGGCATTATCCTGGGGAACTTCTTTCGCTAAATCTATAACTTGCACCTTATTGATTCGCCCTGTCTTTCTTATCGAATCATTCATTTCATCATAGAGGTCTTTAAACTCGTCATAAGCAATCCCAACATTATTTAGCTTAGGCATCAACGCATTGACTATCACCGCGTCCGGCCTATCCTTAAATCTGCTTGCTTGAGTCATTAATATTGGCATGATTTTATGTACCCTGGAAATATTTATAAAATTCAACAAGCTCCTTTCAAATTGTTGAAGTATCTTGTGTTTATTTATGGTTAACTGTTTTCCGCGTAAATGCGTGAACTCATCGCCAACGAGGAATCTCATTTTCAATACTACCAGTTTATCATATAGTCTTGGAAGTGCAGCCCTTGTGATGGCTTTTATGCCGCTGGAAAACCCATACACCTTCATTAGAGATTTACTTGGATTTTCATTCCAATAATTCTTTTCATACAGCAATACATTCAAGTCATTAACATTATGCATCATAATGGCAACATCAGGATCTAACGCTATTCCCTTGTTCAACAAGATATTATTCGAATGCATCGAGTTATTACCGCTTACTCCGCTATTGAATGAGTTTACTTTCCTTCCATTTTCCTCCAACAACCTACCGACCAGATAGGGGAACCTATTATTCTCATCAACATAGAGGCACTCTATTGTGGAACCACCGAGGAAAATTATCGTTAAATCCGGTTTATCGTGTATTCTTGAGGGGTACAGGTAACCATCCCTATCAATCTCAAATCTGTACTCTTTTTTAACCAAGCTATCCGTATTTTCCATATATACATCAGTAGGAACAAGATACTTCACAGTTGAGGGAATATGCTCTCTGAGTCTGATATTTCTGACTTCAGTACCTATTTTTTCCATTGGTGTTACCAGGGACAATAGTATTTCAGCTCCATAAATGGAAAAAAGCAGCGATACCGCCAGAAAAATCACTGACATCTTCTTGGGGTGCTTTTCAAATCCAGTGTGTTTCATTTTTCTTATTTTTCTCATAGTTATTTCTCGGACTTGGCTCATAATCACATGGAACTGACATCTAAGGTTATCCCACATGACTGATTCATTGAATCCATCAGCATCTCGCGTTATGCTGGTGACGAAAAAACTGCAGGATTTCCCAGTGGGTGGCCGGGAACAATTGTGTAAGCTGAATTATAGTGCACTTATGGAAATTTTCGGCGACAGATTGGTAGTGTATGAATTGCCTGGGAATAAATTGCAGGCAAATGTCATCAGGAAGATTTTTAGCGGGCACATCGATGGGTTGAATAACGAGGTTATCGGCGAGGCGCAGAAAAAGATCAAGGAAGAGGGTATCGGCATTATTTTTGTGGACGGCTCGAATTTGGGTGAGTTCGTTAAAGTTACCAAGCGAAATTTTCCGGAAATTTCAGTGAGCACCTTTTTCCATAATGTGGAAGCGAGATTTTTCTTGGGGGCGTTGAGACATTCCAAGACATTACACGCTCTGGCAGTATTAATTGCCAATTACCTCGCGGAACGTAAGGCCGTGCGGTACAGCGACAAGATCATTTGCATGACCAACCGAGACAGCAGTCTTCTTCAGAGGCTCTATGGCCGCCCGGCGACACATCTTTCAGCGCTGGCCATAAGAGACCAACTCCCGCCGGGCAGCGGTATAACCACGCGTGTGCCGCACGGGAGATATGCCCTGTTTGTAGGGGGAGCCTTCTATGCCAATCGTGCGGGTATATCCTGGTTTGTAAGACACGTGGTTCCTCATATTCGGATTAAGACATGCATTGTCGGTAAGGGGTTTGAAAAGCTGAAGCACGAGCTGGGGCACGCAGCGAAGGTCGAGGTTGTCGGTGTAGTGGACTCGCTTGCCGAATGGTATCGGGATGCTCATTTCGTAATCGCTCCGATATTTGATGGTTCAGGGATGAAGACCAAAGTCGCGGAGGCATTGATGCATGGTAAGAAGATCATTGGCACGCCTGATGCGTTTTCCGGTTATGAAGACGTTGTGGAACATGCAGGCCAGGTATGCACGACAGCCGATGAGTTCATCGCAGCGATCGGTAGCGCCAAGGACGAGATTGTAAGTTCGTTCGATCCAGAGTTGCGTATGCTCTACGAGGAAAAGTATTCTTATCCGGCTGCGCGGTCGCGTCTCGCTGGAATTCTTTGTTCAGTCGAATGAAGTTACCAAGAGAAACATGGGTTCTTATGGTCGGAGCATTTGCAGACTCGTGTCAAATGCTGATTGCCGGAAAGGTATCGGGTTTCCACCAAGTATTGGTATGGCTGGTTTCGAGGTACACTTGAGGCGGGGTTGCCAAAGTGAAGATTTGTATTGCGGTCTCGCTATATGACATTTCCGGTGTTCCACTGGCACAACTCCGATTTGCACAAGCGTTGGCAAACAAGGGATACGAAGTCGATCTGGTGATTGGCCATATCGATCCTCAGTACGATTTCCCTGAGCTGGCGGGTGTGACCGTACGCGAGCTGGAGCGACGACATGTCCGAGGGATGCTATTGCCCTTGTGGCGTTATCTGCGGTCGGATCGGCCGGACGTGGTGTTTTCCGCCGAAGACCATCTCAACGCCGTCGTGTTGCTCGCCGCGATCATTGCCGGCTCGCAGGCGAAGATTAGTGGCTCATCGCGAGTGACGCCGTTCGATACCTATTCCAACGTACCCTTCACGAAACGCTGGGTACTGAAGCAGTTCATGCGCGCCGTCATGTGGCGGGCGGATGCGTTGACCTGTGTATCGAAGGACATGGTAGACCAATACCGGCGTGTGTTCGATACACCTCCGCACGTCTGTGTCTACAATATCGTAGATGACAAGTTGTCGCGCCTCAGAATGCAGGAGGCGGTGGAACACGGATGGCTCATCCACAAGCAGGAGCCGGTACTGATCGCAGCGGGTAGCTTAGCACCCTGGAAGGGTTTTGCGGACCTGATTCACGCCATGAAAGAGCTTTCCCGCAGCAGGCGTGCCCGCTTGATAATACTCGGGGATGGGCCACTGCGGATTGAACTGGAAGCCTTGATCGCCGAGCTCGACTTGACGAATCTTGTCGACCTGCCCGGGTATGTCGGGAACCCACTGAAATACTTTGCACGTGCGGACGTCTTCGTGTTGTCTTCCCATGTCGAGGGTCTGCCGAATGTACTCGTCGAAGCCATGATGTGCGGGTGCACACCGGTCTCCACAGATTGCCCTACCGGTCCCCGAGAAATCCTTCAGGATGGAAAATACGGATACCTGGTTCCCATGCAAGATCCGATCGCCTTGGCGGCTGGTATTGAACAGGCCCTAATCAAGCCGATACCAAAGGACCGCCTTGCTGAGGCAGTGCAGCCATTCGACGAGGAAACGGTCATTAAAAGGCATCTCGAGATCCTGGGCCTTACCAGATAGGGTCTAGAGCACTACCCTTTTAATCAGAACAACTTGGTGAGCGTTCAGTACTCCGTGAAGGAATGCAAGTGCAATCCGGTTCCAAGATGCTGATTTTGCATATTATTACTACGATCGACCGGGGCGGCGCGGAGAACCACTTGGCGGAACTGGTCTCAGGTCAGATCGCTAAGGGGCATGCTGTCGCTGTTGCTTACCTGAAGGGCGACGGTTATTGGGCAGAGTATTATCGTAAGCTCAGCGTCGAAGTGTTTCCGCTCGGGTTGAAGCGGTATGGTGATATCAAGCCACTCCTGTTGTTACGCAAAGCAATCTCCGTTTTTCGTCCGGACGTGGTTCACGCGCATATGCCGCCCGCCGAACTGTATGGGAGATTGTCTTTGATCGGGGCGTCGAGTTCGATCGTCTTCATTATTTCGAAGCACTTGGATGGGGGGTTTTTCCACGGCTCGGAAGGGCAAACGGAGTCGCTCCTCGGCGCCGCTTCAGCACGACTCGTGGCCAGGCGCGCGAAACACGTCATTGCAGTCTCTCAGGCCGTGAAGAATTTCGTAACCTCGGAGCTGGTCGGTTTGCCCACGGACAAGGTCACGGTCGTCAGGCACGGCATCGGAACCGATGCTTACGAGGGGGTATCGGCCGGCGCGGTAGCAGACATTCGGCGCCGGTTTGGAATCACCGACGATGAAATCACGATTGGCACCGTCGCAAGGTTGGTGCCCCAGAAGTCGCTTCATATCCTGCTCGCGGCATTCAGCCGATTTCATGCCCGGGTGGCCTGCAAGTCCAAGCTGCTTATCATAGGAACCGGACCGCTCGAGGCCGATCTACGCAAGTTGGCCGACGACCTGGGTATCTCCGAAAGCGTCGTTTGGGCCGGGTTCCGGGAGGATATCCCGGTGCTCATGAAGGCGATGGATATCTTCGCGCTTACATCGGAGTATGAGGGGTTTGGGGTGGTCCTGATCGAAGCGATGGCGGCTGAAAAACCGGTCATCGCCAGCCGCATCAGTGCCATTCCGGAGGTTGTCGAGGATGGTGTTTCGGGAATCCTCTACCCATACGGGGATGTGTCCGCGCTGGCGGATGGACTGGAAAGACTGGTTGACGCATCGGTGCGCAAACGCTATGGAGAGGCTGGAAAGGCGCGCGTGTATGAGTGCTTTTCGCCGGGCAGAATGGTCGCGCAAACCTTATCCCTGTATGGCTGAATCGAATTAGACCTTAACCACTACCCAAGAGGAGTTTCTAGCGGCAGATGTGCGGCGTCGCGGGCGTTTTTTTCCGCACGGCTACCTCGGTGGATACCACGGTTCGGATCGCGGGGCACATGGCAAGTGCATTGGTTCACCGGGGGCCCGACGATGGCGGGCAGTGGATCGACCGGGATGTGGGGATTGCCTTGATCCACCGGCGCTTGTCGATCTTGGATCTCTCTCCGACCGGCCACCAGCCGATGGTTTCGGCGAGCGGGCGCTTTGTATTGGTCTTTAACGGCGAGATCTACAACCATTTAGAGTTACGCAAGGAGCTGGAACGAGAGGGGGTTCAAGCCCCTCTGTCCGGTCCTCTCCCGGAGGAAGAGGGGGTGTATGCGCCATGGCGGGGGCATTCGGACACGGAGACCTTGCTTGCGGCCTGTGAGCGGTGGGGATTGGAGGAAACGTTGCGCCGCGCGGTGGGGATGTTTGCTATCGCCTTGTGGGACCGGGCCGAGCGGCAATTGCATCTGGCGCGCGACCGGTTGGGCGAGAAGCCCCTCTATTACGGGTGGTGCAGGGGTGGGTTCGTCTTCGCCTCCGAGCTCAAGGCGCTGCGTCGGTTTCCAGGTTTCGATAACCCGGTCGATCGGAATGCGTTGGCGGCCTATCTACGCTTCCTCTATGTGCCTGAACCCTGGTCGATCTATCAGGGGATCTACAAGCTGGAGCCCGGCTGCCGACTGACGCTGACGGGAGAGGGCGTTACCAACCTACCATCCGCTCCACCACACGCACCGATGGATGCGCGAGGGCTGTTGTTGCGGCGTTGGTGGTCCTTGCATCGAGTCACGGAGGCGGGAAACGCCGCTCCGCTTGGGGACGAGGTAGCAGCGGTCAGCGCGCTCGAAGAGCGGCTGCGCGAGTCGATCCGGCTCCAGTCCGTCGCCGACGTACCCCTCGGGGCCTTCCTTTCCGGCGGGGTGGATTCGTCCACCATCGTCGCCTTGATGCAGTCGGAGGCGGTAGCGCCGGTCAGGACCTTCACCATCGGGTTCGAGGACGCCGCATACGATGAGGCCATTTACGCCCGCGCCATCGCTCACCATCTGGGCACGGATCACACGGAGCTCTCCGTAACTCCTCATGAGACCCTGGATGTCATACCGCAACTGCCGCGCATCTACGACGAGCCGTTCGCCGATTCTTCCCAGATCCCAACCCTTTTGGTCTGTCGGCAGGCACGGCGGCATGTTACCGTGGCGCTTTCCGGCGATGCCGGCGATGAGCTGTTCGGAGGCTACAACCGCTATCTCTGGGTGCAACGCATCTGGACTAAGCTCGCCTGGATGCCATGGCCCGTTCGCCAGGCTGCGGTGCGATTGATCCTGAGCCGGTCCGTGGACCGTTGGGATACGCTCGGTGCCTGGTTGAAAATCCGTGTGAATCTCCTCGGTGACAAGGCCCATAAGCTGGCGGAGGGGTTATCAGGCGTGCATGACCTCGACGATCTCTACCATAACCTGGTTTCCGAATGGAAACAGCCGATGACCGTCGTGCTAGGTGCACGAGAAGTATCGACCCTGTTGGCCCATCGTGATGAATGGCCTGTGCTGCGCGAGCCTGAACACCGGATGATGTATCTGGATGCCATGACCTATCTCCCGGGCGATATCCTGTGTAAGGTCGATCGGGCAGCCATGGCAGTCTCATTGGAGACCCGGGCGCCTTTTCTGGATCATCGGGTGGTGGAGCTCGCGTGGCGGATGCCGCTGGCGATGAAGATCTGCGGCGGGGTGGGTAAATGGCCGCTACGCCGGATCCTCTACAAGTATGTGCCGCGGGAGCTGATCGAACGGCCCAAGCAGGGTTTCGGCATTCCGCTGGCGGAGTGGCTGCGTGGTCCCCTGCGGGACTGGGCCGAAGATCTGCTGGATGAGCGACGCCTGAATGATGAGGGCTTCCTCAACCCCGTTCCTATCCGCCGGTACTGGCGGGAGCACCTGGGCAGGCGGCGTAACCGCCAGCATGCGCTCTGGGCGGTACTGATGTTCCAGGCCTGGTTGGAAGCGCGAACCTAAGATGCTTGCTTACTGGTTTCTCTACGCGCTCCCCGCGATCCCGGCGTTCGTTGGGGTGAGACGGCCTAACATGTTCTCTCTGCCCTGGATTGCCGTTGGCCTGCTGTTCATCCTCGCAATCGGTTTCCGCGAGCAAGTCGGTGGGGACTGGGACAGCTACCTCATACGCTACGACAGCCTCATCGAAGCGCCTGTGGACCAGGTCCTCGCTTCGGATCCCGGGTACAGATTGCTCAACCGGCTCTATTACAACCTCATCGAAGCGCCTACGGACGTGCTCTTCGAGTCGGATCCCGGATACAGATGGCTCAACCGGCTCATGGGTATATGGGACTGGCAGATCTATGGGGTCAATACCGTCTGCGGGGCGATCTTCATCCTGGGGCTGTTCGCATACTGTCGACAGTTGCCCGCACCTTGGCTGGGTTTTGCGGTAGCGGTGCCCTATCTGATCATCGTTATGGCCATGGGCTATACCAGGCAGAGCGTTGCCCTCGGCTTCTTCCTTCTCGCCCTGGCTGATATAGAGCGTGGTCACTTCCTGCGGTATATCCTTTGGGTGGCCCTAGGTACGACCTTTCATAAGAGCGCGGTGCTGCTTGTGCCGCTGGGTATCTTTACTACTCAACGGAAAAGTTGGTTCTGGCGTGTCATCGCGGTAGCGACGGCGGCTTACGGCCTGTGGGACCTTTTTCTGGAAGAACACCAGGAAGATCTCTGGAAGCTATATTATGTGGACCAGAAAATGGAATCGCAGGGGGCGAGGATCAGGGTCCTGATGAACCTGGTACCGAGCCTGTTGCTACTCTTGTACGCGAAGCGGTGGAAGCAGCTGTTTCCTGCCTACCAAGTTTGGTTTTGGCTATCCATTGCCGCGCTGATCAGTGTTGTCTTCGTCGATTTCGCAACCACCGCGGTGGACCGGGTTTCCCTCTATTTCACACCTTTGCAGGTCGCGGTCTTTGCACGCTTGCCGGTGCTGCTGGGCGATCGGTTTCCGCCACCGTTCCTGCGCCTCGGTGTCGTCATGGGATACGCCGCAGTGCTCTTTGTCTGGTTGAATTATGCGACCCATGCCGAGTATTGGCTGCCGTACCGGAACATTCTGTTGCAATAGCACGGCCGATATTGAGAACCGAGCAAATGAAGGTCCTGTTTTTTGCCAACACGGACTGGTATCTCTATAACTTTCGGCTCGGACTTGCGCGCTTCCTGCGTGAGCGAGGGACGGAAGTCGTGATGATGTCGCCGTACGGAGCCTATGGCCCCCGTATCGAAGCGGCAGGTTTTCGTTGGTTTCCGCTGCCGATGGACCGGCGTAGCCTGAACCTGATCAGCGAACTGACACTGCTGAGGCAGATTTCGGAGGTCTTCCGAACGGAAAAGCCGGATGTGATCCACAACTTCACCATAAAATGTGTAGTGTACAGCTCGCTCGTGGCCCGGTGGCTTGGGATCAGTCGGCGCATCAATGCGGTCACCGGGCTCGGTCATGTATTCATCAGCGATTCCCCACAGGCGAGGCTGCTCAGACCGCTGGTGAAATCGCTCCTCAGGTTCGCGCTCGGCGGTTCCGGAAGCCGGTTGATCTTGCAGAATCCGGATGATGTGCGTCTTTTTACCGCACTCGGCTTGGTCGGGGCCGAACGGATCCGCCTCATCAGGAGCTCCGGCGTTGATACCCTCCATTTTACCCCGTTCGAGCGGGAGCGGGACGGACCTTTCCGGGTTCTTCTCGCTTCGCGCCTGTTGTGGGAGAAGGGTATCCGAGAATATATCGTTGCCGCCGAGCGACTGGGTTCGAGGGTGAGGGGAGTGGAGTTCCTATTGGCGGGCGTATCGGACCCGGGCAACCCTGCCGCGGTGCCGGAAGCGGACATCGCCCAGTGGGACGAGGCGGGAGTGGTCAAGGTACTCGGACATGTGGAGGACATGGCGCGCTTGATGCACACCGTGGATCTGGTTGTACTACCGAGCTACCGGGAGGGTGCCCCCAAGGGTCTGATCGAGGCGGCGGCCATGGGGTTGCCTATTATCACCACGGATGCGCCTGGGTGCCGGGAGGTGGTGGACGACGGGGTCAACGGATTTCTGGTTCCCGTCGGGGATGCGACGGCATTGAGCGACAGGATCGAGTATCTGCTCAACACCTCGGATGTGTGCCGGCGGTTCGGTGCCGCCGGGCGCAAGAAGGTGCTGGAGGAGTTCGATGAGCGGATCGTGTTCCGAAAGACCTATGCCGTCTACCAGGAATTAAGGGGTTGACCGGTTGGGTTTCCACCGCTTTGAATCGCTGTTAGGCAAATGTCAGGTCCCGGATGATTACGAGGATTTTCTTTAAAAAGTTGGGGTTGCTGTGGGCACCATTGCTGGAGCGTCTGGAGAGGCGTTTTGTAGTGCAAGTTTTGCTGCGGGATATGGTGATTATACAGGTAGACGAAGTGTCTGAGGGTTGCCTTCAGGGAGGCGGCAGAGTCGAAGCGGTTGGTGCGCAGCACGTCGGCGATGCGGCCATTGAAGCGTTCGATCATGCCGTTGGTGCGCGGGGTTGTGGGTTTGATCAGGCGATGCTCGATGCGGTTGTCGGCACAGACCTGATCGAAGACCTGGGCGCCGGTTGGTGGCGCTCGCCGGTGGCGCAGAAGCGGTCGGTAAATTCCTTGGTAAATTCCTTGCCGTTGTCGGTGAGGACGGTGTTGATGGTGAAGGGTGCCTTCGCGATCAAGCGTTTCAAGAAGCCGCTGGCGGCGGTTGCTGACTTGTCCTTAAGGATCTCCACGTAGCCCCAGCGGGGGGCGCGGTCAAATGGCCGCGAACAGGTAGGTGCGTTGGTCTTGGTCCGGCATTTGGGGCCGGTACTTGACATCGACATGCACAAAGCCGGGCGGGTAATCTTTGAAGGTTTTGTAGGGGGGCGTCTGGGCGCCTTCCTCCTGCGGCAGCAGGGCCTTGAGGTTGGAGACGCCATGGCGGCGCAGACAGCGGTCGAGGCTGGAGCGCGAAACTTCGGGGTGGATGAACTCCCAAGTCACCACCAGCCGGTCATCGAGCGGCAGTAGCAGCGTCTTGCGCAGTTCCACGACCACGGCTGCCTGGGTCGGGGTCAGGCGGTGCGGCGTGTGCGAGCCATCGGCAACACCGTCCCGGTGCTTCCAGCGGCGGATGGTATCCTCACTCACGCCCAACTCATCGGCGAGCTGGGTGACGGACTGGTGGGACGCCTGAATGTACTGGCGGGTTTTCGGAGTCGTCGTCGCATTGGCATGCAAGTGGGTGTTCATGGTGCATTCTCCGGTACAGACGTGGCTACCAGCAACTCCATGACCTCTCGGGCACGCAACAATGCCCCATTCTTTCCTCAAGAACATCCCGATGCCATTCAGGAGACTCAACCTCGATCTCATCATAAAGAAGGGTATCCCATATAGCCTCCATAGTTTGGAGACACTCAATAGTGCTCATTTTTTTAATTTCAGATGTATTCATAGGTATCAACCTTATTGTTCCTGGGCCGGTTACTTCGCTGTGTGATTGACGCTTAGAGGCTATCTAAGAATAATACATTAATTTTATTGATTTTTCTGTCCCCACGCCCAGCGTGGGAGCAAGTCCGAATCTGGTGCGTTTGCCCACCGCGCCGGGGAGTCGAGGCGCTCCGGTTTCATCAGCCTTTCAGCGCGATGCGCCGGTGCTCGATGACCTCCCGGTCGAAGACCCCTAGGCCGAGGGCGGAGGCGAGCTCGATGTGCTGGGGTTGGCGGTAGCTGTGGATCCGGTAGCCATCCTTGTCGGTCGGCTGGCGAAAGTGGGTCTGGGCCACGACGGGCATCTCCTTCTCGACGCGCTTCGCATCGACCACATCCCAGCCGATGCGGTCGAGAGCGACGGGGTCCGTGGCAAAGTAGAGCGTCTTGTGGCTCCAGGTCGCGTTCATCGCCGCACCGGGTCCGCCCTCGAACACCGCCTTGGTTCCGTCGAGGATGTGCAGAACCACCTTGGAGCGGATCTCGGGCATCGAGCAGATGGCCGGGATGAACGTGTTGCAGGCGTTGGTGGTCGGCGTCGCGTGGCTGCGGGCGACGTTGTTGACGAAGCCGTGCGACATGTTCTTCAGGGCCAGCGTCACCCCTGCGGAGGCGTGGTCCTTGACGACCGGGAGGTTGACGATCTTGTTGACCTTGCGGGAGACGACGAGGCAAAGGTGCGAGCGTCGCGTCCGATCGTCCTTCGGATCGTGATGCCCCACCGAGACCAGATCCATCTCGCGGTAGACGTCGGGGTCGTACCCCTCGATAGCGAGCTGTACGGTATCGTAGTCGTCCACCGCGGCGTCCCAGCGCACACCGTCGGGCAGGTTCTTGACGTAGCCGGCGCGGCGGAACTGCCGGCGGTAGCGGTCGAAGACGATGATGTCCGCGGGCTTGACGCCCGCGCTCTTCAGCCCCGCGACGACCTCGTGGACTAGCTCGTGGCTGGAGATCGCCCGCGGCGCACCGACCGGGTTCACCTTGACACCGACCACATCGCCCGGCTCGAAGAAGAGCCTCCAGGCGTCGGTCGCATCGGGCACTCCGGCGAGCTCGCGCATACCCCGATCGACCATCTTGCGCACCGGCTCCCTCTGCACGCGTTGGTTGACGACCGAACCGGGGTGGTACACCTCGACGACTCGACCGGGGAATGGACCGGGGATGCCGAGTCCCTTCTCCTTGCCACCGACGGTGGCCGACTTGTCAGGCCGACGGCTGTTCGGGCTGTTCTCACCGCCCGCGAGGAGCGCCGGACTCAGGGCGCCGACGAGGACCGCCCGCGTGAAGGCTCTCCGAGTCAAACAGTATTTCCACGCCTCGTGAGTTCCCATGCTCCGCTCCTTTGCCTATCGGGATAGGGCTCCGGGAAAAGAGTCCTGATCTTTTTTCGGTAGTGGTAAACCTAATGGCTCATGGGGCCAAGTGTGAGTCTCACATACAGGCGCCCCAGCCAACTTTGATGTGTAGTCGCCATGACAAAATATAAGAGCTGGTACGCGGTGAGCATTGTCGACGACTGACGCAGCGTTTAACCCGCTGCAGCTCCAGCTGGAGTGGAGCAAGCTATCTTGTACTATAAGTGAAAAAGTAGCGCGATTCATCTTTTTGATCCCCTCTCCCCAACCCCTCTCCCGGCGGGAGAGGGGACATAGTAGCCAGTACCGCTGGTCATGTTATCACTTATCATTAGCCATTACCCTAAAAACTAATACATTGATTTTAAAAGGGTGTATAAAAGATACACCACCTTGGCCGCATCCGTGCCCAATTGTGTTGGGCACGCCGCCATCCCCGGCGGCTTGGCCCAACCTACATTATTTAGACAGCCTCTTAATGCCCGACGATCAAGTATCCTGTCCCCGGAATTCTCGCCCAGGACCCGCCAGCACCGCCATGAGCCTCCTCGAAACCCTGATTACAGGCATCGGTACCGCCGTCGCCAAAGCGACCCTCAAGCTGTGGCTCAAGGACCAGGAGATCGCCGCTGCCACAGTCGGAGCGGGCGCCGGAGCGCTGAGCGGGCTGCTGCTCAAGAAGATCCCCGATCTGCTCAGACGGAACGACACCGAGACCCTGTTCGACCAGAAGATCCGCGATCTCGCGGGCGACAGCATCCACAAGGTCCTGCTCCAGGAAGCCCGCGGCATCACGGAGGAGCGCTTGGGCCTGATCGCCAACGCGGCTGCCGAGACCCTGGCGCATACCCCCATCGATGCCAAGATACTGGTCGCGCACGACCTCGACGACGGCGATCTCGTCGAGTATTTCCTGAGTCGCACCGGCGCCGATGGCGGCAGCCCGGCACTGGCCGGACGCAGCCCGGACAACCACCTCTTCGCGGCGGCCGAACAGCGGATCTACCGCCGCATCCTCTCCCATGCCTCCCAGCTCATCGTCGATATGGCCTCGCACTTCCCGCGCTTCGAGGAACGCGTGAACGTCGAGCTACTCCAACGCACCGGCAACATGGCGCAGCAGGTCGTCGAGGGCATCAACCGCGTCGTCGTCGACCAAGCGGACGCCTTCGAGGCCGATTACCGCAACGCCTGCGTGCGCAGATACGACCAGCTCGAGCTCTTCGGCGTCGACCTGCAAGAGACCAACAAGCGCTACAACCTCAGCATCGCCTACGTCACCCTCATGGTCGAGCGCCCCCATTTTCGCTCCGGGTCCGGCTCCGAGCAGATCCGCGACTCGGTCCCGGCCGATCAGGCCCTTGCCGCGCACCGGCGGCTGTTCATCCGCGGCCCGGCCGGCTCGGGCAAGACGACCCTGCTGCAATGGTTCGCGGTCTTCGCCGCCGCACGGCGCCTGGACGGCGGCTTGGCGCCCTACAACGAGTGCGTACCCTTCCTGATCAAGCTGCGCCACTTCTCCGAGACCCGGCTCCCCAGGCCCGAGGAGTTTCCACAACAGGCATCCCGCGCCCTCGGCGGTTGCACCCCAGCCAATTGGGTCCACGACAGACTCAATTCCGGCAAGGCGCTGGTCCTGGTCGACGGGCTCGATGAGGCGTCCGCAAGCCAGCGAAAAGAGGTCCGTGCCTGGCTGCGCGATCTGATCGGCGTGTTTCCGAAGGCCCGCTATCTGGTCACATCCCGCCCACATGCCGCCGAGGAGGGCTGGCTCGACGCCGATAAATTCGTCGACGCCGAGCTCCAGGACATGACCCGGAGCGACATCCACGCCTTCATCGCGCATTGGCATCAGGCGGTGGCCCAGGGCATGCCCGACGAAGAAGAGAAGGCCAGGGTCCTGGCGCTGACCGATTCCCTGAAGGCCAAGCTCGGCAAGAATGCCGCCATCCATCGCCTGGCGACCAGTCCCCTGTTGTGCGCCCTGCTGTGCGCGCTGCATCGGCAGCGGGTCAAGAATCTCCCCTCCGACCGCATCCAGCTCTACCGCTCCTGCATCGACATGTTCTTCCGGCGCGACGAAGAGCGGGAGGTCGCTGCGACCGATTACCTGGTCCTTTCGGATCGGCAAAAGGAGAGCCTGCTCCAGGACTTCGCCTGGTGGATGATCCGCAACGGGAAGACCACGGCGACGCCGGAGGAGGCCGTCAACCGATTCGAACGGGCCTACCAACGGCTGCGCGGCGACAAGCCACCGGCAAGGGGTGAAGCCGTCATGCAGCTCTTCCTGCACCGGATCGGCATCATCCGCGAGCTGGCCCACCAAAAGATCGACTTTCCCCACCGTACCTTCCAGGAATACCTGGCCGCCAAGGGGGCGATCGAAGAAGACGACCTGGACCTGCTGGTGCAGCATGCACAGGACGTCCAGTGGCGGGAGGTCGTCATTCTGGCTACGGGCCTGCTGCCGCCGAAGCGCGCCGAATCCCTGCTCCAGGGATTGCTCGCCCGCGGCGATCGCGAGCCAAAAGGCCGGCACGCGCTCTATCTGGTGGCGGTGGCCGGTCTCGAGGTCCTGGTCGCCACCCCGGATGCGGCCTCCAGGATCGAGCAGCAGGTCGGGGAGCGGATCGAACGGATTCTGCCGCCACGGAATCTGAAGGACGCCAGGGAATTGGCGGCCGCCGGCGACCTGGCCGTGCCCTATCTGATCCATCCCCGCCCGATGACGGTCGATCAAGCCGCCGCCAGCGTTCGAACCCTGGCCCTGATCGGTACGGAGCTGGCCTACGATGCCCTTGGCCGCTATCTCGACGATGAGCGCGCCGGCGTGCGGGAGCAGATTGTCGCCTCATACGAGGATACTCACGATCCCAATGCCTATGTCAAAGCCACATTTGCGCGAATGACTGAGATCGACTTATCGTCTGTGCCTAGCCTTTCAGATATCAGTATGCTGGGAACCTGCGTTGACCTCCAATCGCTCGACCTCAGGAAAACGCAGGTGAGCGACCTGAGCCCCTTGGGCGCCTGCTCTAAGCTGCAATCGCTCAACCTCCAGTGGACGCAAGTGAGCGATCTGAGTGCCTTGGGCGCCTGCTCCAATCTGCAATCACTCGATCTCAGGGAAACGCAAGTGAGCGACCTGAGCCCCCTGAGCGCCTGCTCTAATCTGCAATCGCTCAGCCTTAGCGGAACGCAGGTAAGCGACCTGAGCCCCCTGGGCGCCTGCTCCAAGCTGCAATCGCTCAACCTCTGGTGGAGCCAAGTACGCGACCTGAGCGCCTTGGGCACCTGCTCTAATCTGCAATCGCTCGACCTCCAGTTTACGCAAGTGATTAACGTGAACGCCTTGGGCACCTGCTCTAATCTGCAATCACTCAACCTCATGGGAACGAAAGTGACGCGAAAGCAGCGTGCGGATCTCAAGCAGCGTCTCCCAAAACTAACAATCGTTTCTCGACCGGTGGTTCGGCGATGATCTCCATGTCCCTGCCGCACGCCAAAAACCCCTGGCCCCGACCAGACCCCGTCATCCTTGTCCGGTCATGGGGCTGGTCCGGACGCTGCCAGGATAATCGACGGTGGGTAGTGGTTAAGGTTTAAATGGAAACATCGCCACTGGCAGGGGGTTGGGCACGCCACGCGCTGTATTCCTTTTGCCAGTGGGGGAGGGGCGAAGTTCGTAGGTTGGGCAAAGCCGCCAGGGATGGCGGCGCAATGCCATTAAGTTAAGCGTCACCGGCGCCGTTTGTGATTGGTTGATCCCTGTTTTCGTTCGCCCTCTCCCCAACCCCTCTCCCGCCGAGAGAGGGGCTTTGAGGCTTAACTTAATGGCATTGGATGGCGGCGTGCCCAACAAATCGGCGATCAGACAACCACTCAGTAACAAGATCCCTCCTTCGTCGGAACAAGGATTTCTCGCTTCGCTAAGCTCTCTCCCTGCGGTCGAGATGACAAATGACAGCCAGCAAAATTGGATGAAATGGAATAGTAGTCTACTACTCGACCCTCATGGCGGTGACCTATGGACGCAATGCCAAGGACGCGGCGCTCAACGGGCAGACCATCCCGGCCAAGAAGCTGGATGAGTTGGCGGCGAAACAGCGCCGACAGCACCTTCTGCTAAACTAAATCGATAAGCGCGGCTACCGGCTTTCCGCTCTTGGTGATGACGACCGAATCGCCTCGATACCGGATCTCGTTGAGCAACTCATCCAGATTCCGGCGAACTGTCATCGCCGGTGCTTCACGAAGCATGTCAATTGCCTCAAATAATGTAAGGCACTACCCATTTTCCAAGGGAAGGCCCAACGAAGCCGCGCCGGTGGTCTTTTCGCTGTCCAAGCTTTGGGGCTATAGTACGTAGTGGCCATAGTGAAGAGCTGATGTCGGGAAAACAGCGATGACAAGCACCATACGTTAAGAATTTCAACAAAGAGGAAGTGGCGATGGCCGCAAATGCGTTGGTTCAAGCCCAAAGCTACTTTGTGGGGATACCCCAGGGTCTGTCCCTGCTATCCCCGAATCCTTCTTGACACGAACATCGAGGAAGACGTTGATGGAGATCCGGCAGTATGGATCTGGGAGCTTAATCGTTTTCGCCCTCGTGCCAACCCTGAGAGCTCTGCTCCAGGGTCTCGTAATAGCGTTCCTGGTTCTGCTCCACCAACCGCTCCAGGCTCACGAAGCGGCCCACGTCATATCCAAGCCGGTAGCTCTGTAGCAACCATAGCAGGCGCGACACCCGTCCATTGCCATCGCGGAAGGGGTGGATGCACAGAAAATCCAGGTTGAAAGCAGCCAGCGCGATCAAGGGATGCACCCAGGCCTCGTCGAGACAGCGCTGCCAGTCCGCCAGGAGCAATGCCATGTGCTCGGGGGTCTCTGCTGCCGGCACCGTCCGAAAACGCACCCGCTCCCGTCCGTCCGGATAGCGTTCGAGGATGTCGGCGTCCTTCTTCTTGTAGTGCCCGGCATCCCAAATCTCTCCACGGGCTATTGTGTGCAGGCGCATGACCGTGATCTCATCCAGCGGAATCCTCTCCGCTTCCTCGTGAATCCAGGTCAAGGCATCAGATAACCGCGGATCTCCTCCTCGTCCCGATCACGGAACAAGGGGCCTGGGTGCTGCCCATAGCTCGCGCAGCCGCCCCGGCGCCACCGACACCCCTTCGATGCGGTTGGACGAGACCGCGCTCTCGATCAGGGCATGCGCCCGCAGCGCCTCTAATCGCTGGGGCGACTGGCGGGTATACAAGGTCTGCATGCCCCGAAATTTGCCCAGGTCGGCGAGATACCAAGCCGCGGATGGGTGAACAGGTACGGTAGCCGGGGCGAACAGGCGGAGGCTGGTCATATGGAGAGACGGGCTGCTCCGATTTCCCGGAGACCTACTCTTGGGACGCGAGTGAGGTTCTGAATCAGGAGTGGTTCCCGGAATAGGGGTGAGGCTCGCTTTGCCGTGGGGTACCAGACTTTCATGGATTGGGAGTTATCGCTATTCTTATCGTATTTGTAGGACCTCCTACATCAGGTGACCTCAATGCAGCTACAAATATCGGTTCGAGAAGCGAATCAACACCTTTCGCGCTATCTCGCGCACGTCGAACAGGGTGACGAAGTCGTAATCACACGACGCGGAGCCCCGATAGCCAAGCTAGCTGGAATCAGCGAACGGCCCGAGCTGACCCCGGAAAAGGCCGCGGCTCGTGAGCGTCTGCGCACCCGTTTAACCAAGGGCTACCGCTTGGGTGGTATCCGTGTCGCCCGCGACGAGATCCACGAGCGAAATCAATGGCCGCCGAACGCTGGTCTCTAGACACCAATATCCTCGTTTATGCCATCGACTGCGATACCGGTGAAAAACACAGGATTGCCGTCGAACTTCTCGACGCGCTTGCGGAGCGAGACTGTGTTCTTTCCCTTCAGGTGTTGGCTGAGTTCTTCCACGTGGTTACCCGCAAAGGGCATGTCCCTGCCGTCGAGGCAATGGGCATCGTCAACGACTGGTCGATCTTGTTTCCGGTAGTAGCAGCGGAAGGTCGCCACCTGCAGCTGGCGATGGACTGGGTAGGTACAGGCACCTTCTCATTTTGGGATGGCCTACTGTTCGCAACGATCAATGGCGCCAAGGCAACCCGCCTCCTGACCGAGGACATGCAACACGGGTTCGAGAAAGACCGGACGCGGATAATCAACCCCTATAATGCCGAGTTTGGCGGCACTGTCTCGGCCATACTTGAATCTTAGAAACCACTTTTCTGATATGACAAACGCCGTACGTTACGAAGACGACGTGATCGCCTGGGCCGCGGAGCAAGCAAGCCTATTGCGCGCGGGGCAGCTCGACCGGTTGGATAGAGAACATTTGGCCGAGGAGATCGAAGACGTGGGCAAAAGCGAACAGCGGGAGCTGATCAGTCGCATGGCGCGATTGCTGGCGCACCTCCTCAAGTGGCAGCAGCAACCGGGACGCCGAGGCGCAAGCTGGCAAATCACCATCCGCAACCAGCGTCGCGGTATCGCTCGCCGGTTGAAGGAAACGCCAAGTCTGCGTCCCAAGCTCGCCGAGTCCGACTGGTGGGCAGGCGTGTGGGACGACGCCACGGCGCAAGCGGCCGAAGAAACCGGCCTTTCCGATTTTCCGGACATCTGCCCTTGGGACGCGAACGAGGTCCTGAATCAGGAGTGGTTACCGGAACCCGAGCTGCACCGGTTTCCTGATGAAGATGCAAGCGTGCGGTAGGGATGCGGGTGATTTACGTGATAGACGATTTCTCGCTCGTCCTTTAGAGGCTGTCTAAAAACTAACCTATTGATTTTAAATCGGTAGGCTGGGGTGAGGAACGAACCCCAGCGTTGGTTATTGCTGGGTTTTGGCCATCCCTGGCCGCAACCCAGCCTACGGCCTACGGTCCTTTTTTAGACAGCCTCTTAGCGTTAACTGAGCCGGACCCCTTTCCCCCATTCCCATTGCTCACCAAACCGAGGCAGATCGCAGGAGAAGAAGTACGAGAATATGGGCACCCGAGAAAGCAGCGCTGAATTCTGATAGGCCTTGTCGCGCTAAAGCCATGATTTATCGAGCCGTAAGGCTTAACTCAGTGCCATTCCGGTATACACAGTTTAATTAATATCCCTACATGGTTTGGTTTCCTGGCAGTCTTTTACCAGGAAGGAGGTAAAATGTCTCATAGTGTTGAGCGATTTCTTATCCCGCTGTATGCCCTTGCGGCGACACTCGTGGTTTTTGGGTCTCTTTCCATATTTTCGGTAGATGCAAGAATTGCCGAGGATTTCTTTCTCCGCGCATGGTACATCCAAGGCCCCAACACTTTTCTGTTCTTTTTTGCGTTGATCCTGATGGCAAAACGTCTTCATGTCCTGTCCTGGGAACATCGGTCGCTGCAGAAAGAAGTCAGCTTTCCGCCTGACCTTGCGGAGAATCCAAAAAAGTATATTGCTGATAAGCTAGTGGCTCCTGATCAGTGGATCGCCGTTGAGCGTTTGACCACCATCCTCTCCGCTGCGGGTAGCCATAGTGATCTATTTGGATTGGCCCGCGAACTCTCCCGGCGAGATGCGGAACGACTGGAACGCTCCCTCTCGGTGGTCACTAGCATCCGTACTGTCATACCCGTCATCGGATTCCTGGGTACCGTAATCGGATTGTCCCTGGGACTCCTTCATTTTCCCGACGCATCATCGAGCCTTGATGTACTGCAGGGTGCTCTGAATGAGTTCGCGAAGAACCTGAGTATCGCCTTTAATACTACTCTTCTTGCGTTGGTATACATGATTATCCTGATTCTGTTTATTGCTATGGTGCGCCAACTGGAGACGCGGCTGTTGACGCTCCTGGAGCAAAAGACCGAATCTCTGATACAGACGCTGACGGGGAATACGGCTGTGGGCGAAGGAGAAGACTGAGCCGCCGTCCATCGTCGATAGGTGCTCTGTAATAAAGGCGCTATGGATAACAATGAAGGCATAGGAATCGAACTGCTGCTCCTCTTGCTATGCGTCGTAGGCGTAGTAACGTTCCTGGTGTTGGGACTAGCCTGGACAACCATGCTGAGCGAATCGCAGCTCTATGAGAAAGAGACGAGGAACCTGCAAGATGTGAAGCAACGCATCGGCGACAAGAACGACGAGATCATCACTCAGAAACGTTTGCTTGCCGAATTCCTAAGGGATGCGGAGTCGGGATCGGAAATGCAGCAGCTCTACGAGGAGCGTGACCGGCTTCGAGGCGAGGGGAAAAAGCTTGGGGAGAAATACGATAAGCTCGTGGAATCCCTGGTACAGCTCGTTGAAGAGATAGAGTCGTACAGGTCTTCGATGGGTGGTGCCAATCAAAGATTGGAGATACGAGATCTCAAGACCTTGTTGAGAGAGCTACGCGCCGAGCGGAGGAAAAAGAAAACCGAGGTTGCCGAGCTCGAGAATCGGGTGCGTTTTGGAGTACCGGGCGAGGCGAGCGATTTCGTCCATGTCGAGGTCCGATCGAAGGAGTACCGAGTCCTGCCGGGCGATGATTGGCGGACAATTTCCTCGGCTACGGATGCGCGCGACTGGGCGCGGCTGCGACAGAGGCCTGTGATGCTCTGGTTGCGCCCAAGCGCGGTCGAGTACTACTACGAGCTACATCTATATTTAATCCAGGCTTGGGGATTGGATGTGCATTTGGAACCGCTCCCTAAGGATGTGGACCTGGAGGAATTACTGGGGGATTTGGAACCATGAGTGATAACCAGGGTGCGCTCGATGTCTTGCAGGACCCTTTGTTGACGCTACTCGCCTTGATTATCTTTGGGACATTGCCAGTCATTATTCCGGGAACCTTCAGTCCGCCGGATCGGATGAGCTTCAGGGAGCTGGAGGCGGAGCTGAGAAACCAGAGGGGTGTTTTGCAAGAAGCCGAAGAAAAGCTTCAAGGATGGAGGCGGGAGCGGCGCAAGAAGGAATTCTCAAGTGCATCTCAGAGCGAGAATGATGAGAAAGAGGCACGAGTGGCCGTTGAGAGAGAGATCGATACCCTGCTGATCCGCATTGACGAACTGCGTGAGCGTTACCGGTTGCGTGAAAACTATAGAAATGAGCTGAAGCGTGAGCTGGTCGCAAGGCGTATCGAAAGCGAGAAGAGGCGCGTTAGGACAGATTCCAACCGGCAAGTATTGGAATCACTTCAGGGGGAGATTACAGAGGAGAGACGGAAACTTGCCGTACTGGATGAGCGCATTGAGCAGCTCTCTGCAAAGGATCGGCAGGGGGGCGTCTCCGGGTACGAGACCGTTCGCCCGAAAACTCTAGTCAACTTCGAGGCCGATGGAAGGAAGATCTACCAGGTCAATAAGAACAATTACGAGCCGTTACTCGTAGGATCGCAGCAAGATTATATACTAGCACGCAATATCTTCGCAGTGGGCTGCAACACCGATGAGCTCTATCAGCCAGCCGGCTGTGATTTCCAATCATCCTTGTTGCGCGTACGTTCGAGGGAGACCACAGTAATCTTCTTCGTAGTCCGAGAGGATAGTTACGATGTCTTTCTCGCAGCAAGAGTTATCGCGGAGGGTTTGGGCTTTGCCGTTGGTTGGATACCTCTGGCCAAGAAGGATCTAATAATGTCCTCTGCCGAGCCTTCCGGGGGTCTCCCAACGGTTCGTGTCCGGCACCTGAAGTAAGGTACAACTATGAAATATGGATCTGGAGACAAACGGAAGACGATGCGTAAGGGGTAGAGACGTGGGATTCCCAAAAATGAGAGGACGGGACGGCGGGACTTCCGGCACGCGGAAAAGCTGGCTTGGAATACCGCAAGACACAGTTCAGCGGGAGGAGAGGGGCTTCTTGATCAAGGTTACCCTCGGGATTGTCCTGTGGACGCTTGTAATGATCCTTGGCTCCCAGTCCGTTTTCGATGCCCCGCTTGACACCTCTGCACCGCTGTCTCCTAAACCGGTGGCACAGCCGCCGTGTCCTCCAGAGAGTGTACAGGGCGATGAGGATCTTCGGATTCAGGTCGAGGAGCTGAGACAGGCGTTGACCAAGGCGGAAGAGGAGCTTGCCAAAGAAAGTGTGGCACGGGAGCGCAAGGAAGATGAATTGCTGACTGTGCGACAAAGCTTGGAGGAACTGACCGCTGAACATGATCGGCTAAAGCGTGATCTCAATACTCAGACTAAGGCATTGGAGGTCGAGAGGGGTGAACGCCGACTCGCTGAGACTGAGCGAGAACGGATGGAAGGGTATGTCGAAGACCTGGACCGGAAAATGGAGCAATCGGAGCAAACCATTGATCGTCTGCAACCTGAGAATGAAGATCTCCACCGGCAGCTTGCCTCCCAGGAGAAGCAAAACAAAAGGTTGGAAAGACAGTTGAGGGAACTCAAGGGGCTGAAAGAGCAGTTGAGGGAACTCGAGGGACAGTGCCACCAACCCCCCAGTGCATCGGCGTGCGAGTCCGCTGCAAGGACTGTGCGCAGCTATCTGGAGAAGGTCAATGCCCGTCTGGTGGATGAGGCCATATCTCATTGGGTTGAGAATAGGCGGTCACAGACTTTGCGTAAAACGATTAGCACCGCGGGGAGCTATTCCGACATTCGCGTACGTCTGCGAAGCTGTGACAAGGCAAGCGGAGTGGCAGTCGTCTTTGCTCGCTTCAGAGGCCATCTCGATGGCGAAACGACGGAATACGCTATGAATTGGCAACTGGTTCGCAGAGGGCAAAACTGGCGTATCCTGACGCAAGAACTAAGTCCAAGTAGATGATTCGGATCTTGGAGGTGAACCGATGGGACACATTCATCCATTCGGTCTTATAGGCAAATCGAGGTTGAGCAATACGCTCTTGCCGGTCTTATTCGTTGGCTTTCTCGGGGGCTTTTTTCCCCCGTCTGCTGCGGCACAATCAAACGAGACGCGGCAGGAGATTCTGGTGCGAGGATATCTCATGCGTGCACAGGAGTGGAGAAGTAAGAAGGACCTTGAAAAGACCCGCGCTGACTTGAAATCCGCACTGAAACTGGACCCCAATCGCATAGAGGCCCTGCTTTTGCTCGGGGAGATCGCCCAGCATAGCAAATCGGACAAGGAGGCACTGAACTACTATCGACGCGTGCTGGAAACGGACCCCGAGGATGGGCAAGTACCCTATCGCATATGGGAGCTATTGAAGCCCGAAGGGCGTAGGGCCATGAGCAGGGAAGGGTATGAGGAATCAAAAAGAGAGTTTCGGACTCTCATGGATCTTTATCCGAAGAATAGGTACATCCGTTTCTATACAGCGAAGGCGGAGATTGGCATGGGAAACCGCAACGAAGCAGAAAATCTTCTCGTCGGTCTAATCAAGGCCGATCCGGGCCTGGTTGCGGCGCACAATTTGCTCTTGCACGAGGTCTTTGAAAACGATCCAAACCGGGTCTATGCTACCTATAGCAGGCTAATCGATGAGCTGCCGGATTCCTCTCAGGTGCATACCGCGTTTGCGTTCTCCTGTACGCATGGGAATCAGCAGGATGCCGAATGTGCGATAGAACACCACCGTATCGCGACCCGGCTCGATGATCAGAATGGAAGATTTCGCGTCAACCTGGCCGGGGCGCTGGCGGAGGCGGGCCGTCATGAGGAAGCGATCGACGAATATCGTAGGGCGCGCAAATTGACGTCTGACGCCGAGGGCCGATTGCAGATCGGCTTCGCACTCGGTCAGTCTCTGGCCGAGGTTGGACGCCACAAGGAAGCGATCGAGTCCTTGCGGGAGGCAGAGCGCTATAATTTAATGATTAGGCCCAATGAGGACCCAGCCATTATGCTGGCACTGGCGAGGTCCTACTTCAACATAAGAGAGTTCGAACTGGCGCAGGCCTATTATCAGCTCTTCGATTCGCGGTTTGGGGGCCCTCCGCAACCGGCGTATTATCCCTATTACGTCCAAATGGGGAAGGCATATGAGCAGAGGGGTGCGTATCCTTCTGCGCTGATCGCCTTCGAAAAGGCGGAGAGTTCGATCCATTCCGAAGAGGATCCGCGCAAGCACATCGCTCGGTTTCTCGTGGGGGAATCTCTGTACCGGGAGAAACGCTTGGCAGAGAGCCGGCAGAAACTGAAGGCCGCGGGACTCGGTACCGAACGGGTGAGTTCCGAGTCCATTGAGGCTTTGAGCGATGAAGATCGGAACGTTTTCAAGGAGGTAGCGTTCCGTGCATCCCTCTTGTTCGGGGAAGTGACCGGTGCAATCGGTCATACGGACGAGGCCCTGGAGGCCGTGGAAAGGGCGGCACGGCGAGCCGACTCGGATACTGAACGCCTGCTCGTGGAGCGTACCCGTGGCCGGATACTCCTTGACCGCAATGATTCAAGCTCTGCGATTCAGGCACTTGAACACTTCCGAAATGCAATCAACATCGATCCGGACAACGCCTCGACCAAGGCCGACGAGTCCCGTGCCTTGATGCAGCTTGGGCGGTACGAGGAAGCTCGCAAGATCCTCGATGACTTGAAGGCGATGGAGGAGCGGGAACGCCCGAAGCTCGGGCAAGCAGATTTGCAACGCCTGCTCGCACAGGTCGATGTCGCCGAAGCTAGGCAATCGGCAAGCAACGGAGTGCAGGGCACGGAGGCCTTGCTGGCTAAGGCACGGGATCGCTTGAGGCAGATCCCGGATAATCCGGAGGTACTGGATGTACGCAAGGACATCCAGGATGTGGAGGCCGAGCTGCATGCGCAACGCCTAGAGGGAGAAACGGAGCTATTAAAGACCCTTTTGTACCTCCTGATGTTCTTGGTGGTGAGCATCATCCTCATCGGCGTCTATAAGGTGTACTTCATGCCGCGACTACGCAACGCCAAGCTCAGAGAGAGAATCTTGGCGCTCGAGGAGCAGATGCGAGAGTTCATTCGCAGGGTCAAGGGGGTACCGGGAAGCTTGACGTTCGAGCAATTGCTCGGAGAGCTGAAGCACAGCCCCATCGATGCACGCTACGGGGAATTGATCGCCGAGCGCATGACCTCCAGAAAAGCGAGAGGTAGGGACATCCTGTCGAATATCGATCTCGGAGACCTGGAGGGAATCCTGTTAGACGTGCTGCGGGATGACTTCTGCGGGGCCTTGGAGGCCCGTAACGCACCTAGCGACCTCAAGATCAACCTACGTTATCTCCTTGCCTGCAAGAACATGATGGCCTGGTCTACCCTTGGAGCGGCAGACGCAGATCTCATCGACGCAAAGCTGGAAGAAGCGACCAAAGTTTTCGCATAGTCGAGTAAAGCGCCAACCAGCACCAATGGGAGTAGTTTGGTGCCGCATCAGGTGTGCGCTATGCTATGGGCAATGCGAAAAACCCCTAACTGGAGGGTTGCGGCAACCCCCGTGTAAAAGGGTTAAGAGTGCAAAGGGCCAGTCCTCGAGAGGCGGAAACCGAGATCGTTGTTACAGTACGACGGCCCGTTCCTGTGGCGGTACGCCGAACGGCAGCCGCTGGCGTCGCTGACCCAGGAGCCGCCGCGGACAACTCGGGTAGAACCCGACTCCGGACCATGCGGGTCCTGCTCGAAATCAGCTGAGTAGTCTGCGAACCAGTCCCCACACCACTCCCAGACGTTGCCATGCATGTCATACAAGCCCCAGGCGTTGGCACATCTCTCTCCGACCGGCCGGGTTCTGTCGCCCGCGTTGCGAACATACGAGGCATAGTCGCCGAGTTGTCCTTCATCGTCGCCGAAGCAGTAGGTCGTCTCGCTGCCCGCACGACAGGCGTATTCCCACTGTGCCTCGGATAACAGCCCGTAGGTTTGTCCGGTCTGCTTGCTGAGCCAGTTGCAGTAAGCCTTGGCATCATCCCAGGTAAGACACACGACGGGGTGCTTGTCGTCCTGGTCGATGTACGGATTGCGCCAATTGGCATCTTGTTTGGGCTCATAACCATCCTTGTCCCTCACCCAAGTACCCCCTTCTTGCTCCGCCCTGGTGCGGTAGCCGGTCGCCTCGGCGAAATCGCGAAATTCACCGGCTGTGACTGGATACTTGCCGACCGCATAGGGGCCGAGTGTCACTGCGTGGGGTAACTGTTCTCTATCGTTGTCGACAATTTGCGTACTGCCCATCCGGAAGGTACCGCCGGGAAGCCAGATCATTTCCGGACCAGTGTGCATACCATCTGTGAAGGTATCCCAAAACGAGGTAGGCCTGTTGCCATGAGAAACTACAATCTTAGAGTTATCCGAATCCGATCTCGGCTCGGGCTTCTGACCAGTAACTGCACCAATGGCGGTAGTGGGAGCGGGTGCTTGGGCTTGGATGGGCGGATCGGCGCATTGGCCCTGGGGTATCAATACGGGACCATCATTGGTGCTGGCCGTTGTGGACAGCTCGGTTGTATCGAGCAGCAACAGCTGCCTGCCGTCCCCTTGCCGCGCGCGCAGGTAGAGCACGGGCCGATACCATTCGTCCGGATGGGGCTCGGTCATGTCCTGTTGCACCTGGTGCAGGGCTTCCACGAGCGGTAGTCCGTGGCCTAGCGCCTGGTAAAGCAACCGGGCAAATTCCTCGGCCACCTTTGTCGCCAGCGGAAAGGGGGTGGCAATGACGGCCGGGACGACATCCATCAGCTGCTGGGCCATGCCGTTGAAGACATCCTCGCCGCCGCGGCCGGCAGCGGACTTGCAGGCGTTCAGCACCACCAAACGCACGTCTGCCCATTTGAGCGCATTTCGCAGGCCAGCAATGCCAACCCAGTCTACTTTTCCTGTGTTGGGATCGGTGAAGGCAAGAAAGCCTGTAGGCTCACCATGGCGGTAGAAACCGCATTCCGCGTCGCCGCAGGGATTGCCTTCGCGGGCATGGGAGACCCCGCGGCATTGCTCGCAACGCCAGCCGAACTCGCCATGGCCGGCAAAGTGGACGATGACGGGCTGGTCCCCATGTGCCCGCAGGGCGCCTTGCAGCGCCCGGTATCCGGCAGGCTCGACGGGCTCGATTGCGACACGGGTAGCGAGTGGTGTGCCTTTCAATCCGGCGATGATCTCGTCGCGCTCACGCAGATGCAAATGTGGCAGGTCGTCGTCGGCAGGGTCGCTCTGCAGGACCAGAACGCGCAACCGCTCGGCCGGTGCCGGCAGGCCAGGGATGGCACCGTAGAGAATGTAGCGACCGATGTGGATATCACCCCTGGTCAGGCGATGCTCGTGCAGCAGTTCCCAGGGCAGGCGTAGCAGCGCGAGGTCTCGTTCCGGACGTAGCTCCAGGCGCAGGTACAGGACAGGATATTTGTCGGGGTCGGCGGTACGCAGGGCTGCAAAGTGTTGATCGATCTCCCCGGCCAGAGGGTCGAGCAACATTTTGGCAAGCCATCGGCGGACTTGAATGCGCAGTTGCTCGCGGTGGATGTCATGCCCGCTTAGGATGACGTCTGTGGGTTGGTCGCGCGGTGGGCGCAGTAACTCCATGGCATTTAGCTGTGCGATTTCGTCTGCACTGAAGGTGCGCTTAAGATCATTGCCACCGTTCAGGTCGAGCGCCCTTTCAAACAAGCCCAACTCGTCGGCGCTAAAGGGCAGCGGCGTCGGGTCCCGCTCGACCTCGCCGATGACTTCGGAACTGGCTCGTAGCATCAACACCCACTTCTGCGGGTTCAGTTCCAGAGCAATACGAAGCTCGGCTGCGTCCAATTGTCACTCCAACTCGGATAACATTCGGCTCAGACGGCATTTGGGGATTCACCTCGGGCGCCACGTATAAGGATCTCGGCGGCGTTATGCTCGACTTCATACCGACTCGTGGGATCGAGATGTCCCAGGGATTCGTCCTTTGTCAACAATGGGGAGAGCTTGATCGTGACGGTTTGGGTCAGCTGACTGCCTAATGCGGTTTTGATGTCGAGGCCAGCATCGGCCCTGAGACCAAGCACCGCGAGGTTGATCCCCGTACTCGCCTTACCCCCCTTAGCTCTATCCCGCCTCGCAACGACCTGGGCGGTAACCTCAATCCCATCGATGAAAAAGGCTGGATTGTCGCTCACGGCGTTGGTCAGCAGGTCGGTCTTGATCTGCTCGATCAACTCGGCCAGTGAGATCAGTTCCACCTGATCACTCATGGGTCTTTCTCCTCAGTCGTTCGGCGATGAATGGGTGCGGGTTCAACATCGAAGTATAACCTAAATCTTGCAAGTGCCTCTCCTACTGATGGCTAAGGTACTGAATTTTAGACTTTTTCAACCCAATTTTGATTCACTGCAGAACAACTACGCCTCCGTCAAAATCTGGTAAAAAAACGCCGATCTCCAGCACCTTAGCCCTCCTCGCCACAGATGTACCTGCAAGATTTAGGTATAACTCACAACCGGTAAGCCACCGCCTTTGGCGGTGGACTCATTGAGGCTCTGCCGTTCCGGCGTGCATTGAGGTGTAGTAGATGACCTCCTTCCAATCAGCCAAACCGGAAGGAGGTCATGATGCGAGATTGGCAACGCCAGTCCCACGTGAAATGGTACTGCAAGTACCACGTTGTGTTTGTTCCAAAGTACCGTCGCCGTGGGATCTCCGGGAGTCTGCGGAGACCGATCGGGGGGATTCTGCGCGACCTGTGTCAGCAACCAGGGGTCGAGATGGTGGAAGGGCATGCGATGCCCGACCACATTCACCTGTGCTTGAGCATCCCGCCGAAGTACAGCGTGGCCAACACGATCGGTTTTCTGAACTGGAAGTCAGCGATCAGAATTCACCGGGAGTGTCTTGGACAGAAACGGAACTTCACCAGGTTACATTTTTGGGCAAAGGGATACTGCGTGAGCGCGGTCGGTCTCGACGAACAGATTAAGAGACTGTCTAAAAAGAGACCGTAGGCCGTAGGCTGGGTTGCGGCCAGGGATGGCCAAAACCCAGCAATAACCACAGCTGGGGTTCGTTCCTCACCCCGGCCTACCGATTTAAAATCAATAGGTTAGTTTTTAGACAGCCTCTAAGGGTCTTAGCCCCTTTCATTGGACAACCGGCCTCCTCTGGGGGCCTTCATCAAACCACCCCCTCTGGGAGTGGTAGCTGATTTTGGCAGGCGATCAAGCCGATGGCTTGTGTCGTGCCCTGTCCAATCCGCCCGACTCGCTTCTTCAGGCCAAGCGCTTGTTTCGGCAGAGATTGTCATTCGGGGACCCTGGCCCAGGCGAGATGTTTGTCACCGTTCTTGGTGTTGCCACGACTCTTGCGTTCGCCGTTGCTTTCAGAACCTCGGCTGCAGATGCGTATCCTGTCCCCGTATCTCGGGGTAATGCACGACTGAGATTTCCACCGCACCGGGCAGGAAGGCCCCACGTCAAGCCGCCGCCCGTCGGGCTGGATTCCGCCGACGGGGACGGCCTTTGTCGTCATGGGCCGGCGGTCCGTAGTTTTGTAGCAGTGCAAGCCACGTATGAAGTACGTCAGTACCCACGGCCTCCTCGTAGATCTGCTGGTCGCCTGGCATTAGGATTTCTGGTTTGATCGCTCGTACAAAACCGAAGCCGTTGGCACCGATCGGGCTCGCCAGAGATCGAATGGGGGTGTGCTCTTCCGAGTTGCGCGCCGTCACTTGCGGGACCACATCGGCAAACAGAGTATCAGCGGCTGATCCTCACAGAGTCTAAACCCGAAGGCTTGGTAGAACCGCGAGGCTCGGTCGCGCTTGGCGTCCACGATGATGCCGGCGCTGCCAACAGCCTGAGCCGCGCCCTTTGCGCGATTCACGGCATCGGCCAACAGCAGTCGCCCCAACCCCTGACCCTGCATATCGATCCGGGTCGCCAAACGACCCAGCCGCGTGACAGGGATCCGGCGTGGATATCGTTTCACTACACCGGCAGGGAGATCGCCGATCGAGACATGGGCCGAAGCCATGGCATAGAAGCCGAGAATGCTGTCGGCACCGACACCTTCATAGCCGGCATTGCGGAATGCCGCAACTGATTGGTCATCGTTTGGAACCGCGACGAAGGAGCGCGAGATTCCCTTACGCTGGTGTTGTAAGGCGATTTGCCTCAACCACTTATCGAGTGCCTCGATGCCGCAGTCAAACGCGTTTCTGTCGTGGTCTCCAGTCAAGGGTTCCAGTCTGATCATCGCGTCGCGTCAGGTAGTCTTCGAGGGCCGCCGTCAATTCGTCGTTCGGCGGCGGGGGGGCGTCGAGCGCGCGCAGGAATGCTTCCGCGTCGCGTGCGGATAGCCGGATGACGCGCTCCTGTTCAATGACGCGTTCGGCCTCGCGCAACGCCGTCTGTACGATGAACTGGTTCATGGTGGCACCCACGATGCCTGCAGCCATCTCCAGGGTTTCCCGGACCTGGATCGGAACGCGTGCCGTGATGCGCCCACGATCGGCGGATACGGAAGTCAATGGGAATGCCTCTTCGGACGGATCGGATAACAGGGCCAGACTCGAATCGACCCTTTCGATCATCCCCGACATATTCCTCCAGGATCTCCGCGGTGACGAGCCAATCGAGTCCGGGTTGAGCGACATACCACAGCAGCACCTGCTCGGGCAACCGGTCGCGAATCGCGGCGGACACCAGCACGCTGGTGTCGACCCCGATCCTCAGCGACCGTTCCAATAGGCGTCGATCTCCTTGATGATATCCTCATCAGTGATCGATCGGGACTGAGGCAAGCCCTGGATGTGCTTGAAAAGTGCGCGCCAGCTTTCCACCTCTCCGGTCTCGGGGCTCTGATCAACGACCAGTACCTCGACCATAGCCCCGTGCGAAACGGAAGCTGCTCCAGGACGACTCGACCGGACGGTTCCACTTCGACAGTTCCCGAAGGAGTCGGTTGCGTTTAAACAGCAGCCGAAATTAGAGTCGAAACAGCTTAAAAAACCACCGGGCGCAGATTATTCCACACTGCTACACTGCCGGCGACCGGCGACCGGCGACCGGCGACCGGCGACCGGAAGCTGGAAGCAACGGTGATTGAGGCTTTACCCTGTACGCTTTTGCGGTTCAAATACTCAGGGACCGGGGGCTGGTCGAGGACCACCTTCTGTCTCCCGAGATGGATGGACAAACGACACTCGCGGAGGTCGCCCACAGCGCGGCCGGCGAGTTTCCCAAGATTTGGTAGCTACGAGATGATGACCCGAAAATTTGTAAGTATGGCTCTTTTGCTATCACTGACCTGGCCCCTGGCCGGCGCCGGCGAAGAGATGGCTCAACCACAACCGGCCGACGCAGAGGCTAAACCACAACCAGCCAACGCAGAGGCCCAACCACAATCGGCCGACACAGAGGCCCAACCACAGCCGCCCAAGGTAGAGGCTCATGGGGACTGGGCGTTGCAATGTCCGGAAGGTGCTCCTTGTTTCCTCATACAACGGGTTTTTCTCAAGGAGAATAAAGAAGAACCGCTGATAAGTGTTGTCTTGCAGTTTTCAGGTAAGCCGTCGCGCCTGCTGATCGCAATACGAACTCCTTTGGAAGTCATGCTCATGCCGGGGATCGAGTTCGGCGTGGACGAGGTAAAATCCAACACCCACCCCTTCCATCATTGCCGATCCGAGGGTTGTCTGGCCATCTTCCCCATATCGAAGAAACTCCGAAAAAACCTTAAGTTAGGGAAGCAGGCAAACATCGGCTACGGCCTTACCAACGGCAAGAAATACAGCATCCCAGTGTCTTTAACAGGGATAACCGCAGGCTTACAAGCGCTGGAAGATGCGGCGAAAGGTGCGAAGAACAGCAAGTAGGCTACCGGCTGCCAGCCGCCGGCTACCGGTCGTTAGCTGTTGCAGGAGTGCTGGCCCCCACACTCCAGCCCAATGCCATTATTAAGGCACGGTCTGGGTTATTTGTCGCGCAACCCTAATCGGACAGGATTTACAGGATTACACAGGATTCTTGCATTTTAGATACAAGTTCTTGTTAATCCTGGAAATCCTGTACTATTCCTCGATAAATTCGATTTGCGTCCATTCTGCATTCATTTGCGGATCAAAATCCCCTGAATGCGAACAAACCAAATCTCGTGTTCTGGTGGTGGTTAATATTTAAATGATTTGTTGGGCACGCCGCCGTCCAAAGATGCGGTTCGCGGCCTGCCCCTTGTCTGTTGTGCCTAGCCATCCCTGAGGTGGTAGATAGGCCGGGCACAGGCAGACATTCCTGAGGCGGTAGGCAGGCGCTCACCACATCCTGCCGGCTTTGCCCAACCTACGAGCTTCGCCCCGCTCCCGCCGGGAGAGGGGCTTTGAGGCTTAACTTGATGATATTGGGGTACGGCGAGGGACATAAGCACCAAGCACTCCACATCAGCCACCGTGACCGACCAGGGTAAAACCCGCCCACGCCTTGGGGTGGGAAAAGCTACCGGTTTTAATGATACCGAGCTGGCTTTCGCGCAATGCGTTTGCGATGTCCTGCCCACCGCGGGAGAGCCTCTCGAAGGTACGCACCAAGAGCTCGAGCGTGGTTAGTGAGGGGACCTCCCAGTGGCTGACGAGTAGGTTTCTGGCCCCCGCGAAAAAGAAGTTGCGCGCCAGGCCGGAAAGTGCCTCACCGCTGCTTTCTTTGCCGCCACCACCGGTATCACAGGCGGACAGCACGACCAGATCCGCATCCATCTCGAGCTCCGCTGCCACTTCACTTGCCAGCAGCAGACCGGCGGCGGAAGATCCCGAGCCCGCACTCGGGGTCGTGAGCAAAGCGGCATCGGGCAGACATTCCAGCTTACTCGGCAGCAACCCGTGAGTGGCAAAGGAGATATAGCGATAATCGGTCAGATCGCGCCGGCGTACCTCAGGCACCGTAAAGGCACCTTGTAGAACGACGTCCCGGGGGCCTGCACCCAGGGCGCCGGCGCTCTCCTTCAATTCGACCGCAGTACCAGGTAAGCGCGCAAAATCCGCGATCAAGGACGCCTGCCTGCGACAGGTCGATGTCCGCGGCATATCCACTGCCGACATCAAGGTCGCTGTCCTGCCTCCGGGCACCGGATCACCGAAGCCCACAAAGGGTTTGGGTGCCTTGGACGGGGGCGTGTCGCGCAGGCTCACGAAAGATTGCACGGCCGGAGACACGGTCAAGGCATGGCGTGCGACCATCCATGGGACCGCAGAGTAGTCCAAGCCCTCCACCACCGGCGGCACGTCCGTCACCAGCATGGCGAAAGGCAAGCTGAGCAGAGCTCCCGTTGGAATGGTGATGAGGTGGTGCTTGGTGCGGACTGCGCGCTCGACCGGTCCGAACAAATGCCGATACAGGGCATAGGCCCGGTCGATCGGATAGGCCGGTATTTCGTCGGCTTCCACCGGCCGTCTCAGCGCGCGCACGAAGCGCCGGACCGCGGCGCGCGACAGCCCGATGTCGTAGACCTGGATGCCGTCCCGATCGACCAGAAATCCGACCCCACCGTCGGCACCGATGAGAATATGTGCCAAGGCCTCGTCTGCGCGGAGCCGTTGCCGTACCTCCGAGGCGGGAATGGGCTTGAACAGGACCAACTGATTGTAGCCGGGAGAGGCCGTTTGAACCTCAAGCTCGAGCGCCCCGATCCGAGCGCTGATCTCATCCCAGCGACGCTTGAGCCGCTCGCGAGCTGCGCCTGAGCTGGCGTCCAGATCCTGGCGAATCCGCTCGCGTCGCGCCTGGGCATCCTGCATCTGTCTGAGCAGAGTACTGACCTTGGTGCTCCCGGACTCGAGCCGGGCGTAGACCTGAGCGATCTGCTGGGTCACCAAAGGGCTCGTCACCAATTGAGCCGCTTCGAACAATTCGTCGGCGAGCCGTCCACCGCCGAGTCCTCCAAGGTGCCTTATGCCGATTTGGAAGTATGGGAGCACATCGTCCAGGTCTACATTGCCGCCTTGTTCGCCGATAATCTCGAAGCCTTCCCGAAACGCGCTCAATGCCCGACGCTCATGGCCCCGCCGGGCATGCACCCGACCCAGCGCCAAGAAGGCCATCCCCCCGGCGCGGGTGCTACCGATCAGGGCCCGCTCGGAGGCAACGGCGGAGTTGAGCAGGCGCTGAGCGGCGGCCAGATCGCCGCGCGCTTCCGCAATCTGGGCACCGAGCACGTCGATCTCCACGACCCAATCCCGCGGTGCCTCGAAATCGGCATCGAAGAGCGCCCGTGCTTGCCGGAATGCCGCCTCCGCAGCATCCAGTCGCCCTTGCAGCAGTAGGGCCTTGCCCTTTACATAGGCCGGCTTGATCGCGTTGCCGCGGGCCGAGGCGGGTCCGCCACGGATCAATGACAAGCCGAAGGTCCCAATGAGTAACCCACTGTCGGCAGTGAATTCGCGCCCACTATCCAGATCGTGCCGAACGCTCGAGGGGACATAGCCTTGGAGCTGGAACAGCTCCTTCGCGCGTTCCGCCTCCACGGTCGCTTCGCGGTTCCGGCGCTGATTGGCCAAATGCATCGAGCGGTAGGCATCGAGACGGGCCCGTTCGATGGCCGGGGAAGCGGCGTCCACGAGCGTCGCCTCCGCGCGCTCGAACATGGCACCGGCGGCCTCGAACTTCTCCTGATTGCTCAGCTCGAGAGCCAGATGCATGCTCAGGAATGCGACCAGCTCCGGCCGCCGCTTCTCGGCCTGCAACAGGGCCTTGCGATACTGCCGCTCGGCGAGTGCATATTGGCCGCGTTGATTGTAATACCGGCCCAAGCGCAGCAATCCTTTGTACTGGGTCACATCGCCGACGTCGAAATTGGCGCTCGCGATCAGCCCTTCCAGACGCCGCATCTCTGCGGACAACCCCCTGGGACCGGCGTCACTCCAAACGCGACCGCTGACCACGCCGATGCCCTGCTCCAGCGGTCGGAATGCCCCGGGAATCCCATCACCGAGGTAGATACGTTCACCGATCCGGGCCACCACCGCCTGATAGGGCCAGTTTCCCGAGTATAGCCTACAGTCCAGGGCCAGTGCCTCGACCCCATCCAGGATGGACGTGGGACGCGCCGCGCCGCACCGGGCAAACTGATCCAAACGCAACCGCCACCAGCCCTCCGATATCAAGGATCGGGGGGAATTCGAGCCGGCATCGACGACGAACACCGAACCGCTCGGCTGATCCCAGCTCCCGCATTGGAGGCTGAAATAGCCGGCACCGGCCGCCGCGATCTTCGAGGGTGCGGACCGCCCATACAAGGTGCAGGGGTCCTTTCCCTGGTTGGTCCCGACCTCGAACTGGCTACCGGCAGCATCAGGGATGTCCACGGGCGAGGCACATCCCAGCACAAGACAAGCCGTTACCAGGAGCGCCAGGGCCCCGGTCAATCGTGTATCCAAATCCATAGGTATCGCTCGCACGCCGCCAGGTGGTGTTGACATTTAGTGTCATTTCGAGCGCAGTGAGAAATCTTGTGCTCAACCAACACCATGACTTCGTATGGAAGATCTCTCCCTTCGGTCGAGATGACAAGCCGTACTGTGGCTCGTTCCCATGCTCCAGCGTGGGAATGCCGTTATGGCCGCTCCAGCGGCCGAGATCCCTCGCTCCGCTCGAGAGAAGGTTCATGACGCTGGAGCGTCAAGATCCCTCCTCCGTCG